>DEYM01000097.1 GCA_002364555.1 Phycisphaerales bacterium UBA3158
TGTTCGGTCACTTCTGGAACTGGGGCTTCTCAAGAGGCAATTCGATCAACTCCCCCTGGGAGATCGCGATGCCGTCACGGACAGAGGACTGCTTGATGAAGGCGATTCGATGCTACCTCCGCCGGATGAAGAGCTGGATTCACAGACATCGAACCCATAGAGGCGACTACCTCGACCACTCGCCGTCGAGCCATCGCGTCCTGTCGGCTGGTATGCCGAATATCTCCGACAGTGGAATCGGATCGATGACGGTCATGGGCCTACCCTTGGCGGTCCGAAGAACCACCGACCATGGCTGATCGGAGCTCCCGAGAAGCTCGGCCTGCAGTTCCAGGGTCGACACCTGATCATCCTCGGCCAGCACGACACCTTTTTCATTCGACTGGGAGATCCGTCTCGACATCCAGTCGATGTCTCCGGGCAATCGACTCGAGTGAACTTCGAGAATCTCGACTACCCCATCGAATTTCAGAAGCTGACGGAACTTCTTCTCATCACCGTTTCTGAATGCCGACAACGCGTCGACCGCCTTCATGATCACATCGTCGTCTCGAGTCGACCAGTGTCCCATTTCAGGCATGAAGGAGGTGTGCATGGTCGATGCTCTCAAGTTCGCCTTCAGCAATCTGTGGACAGCCGGATCGTCGACCAGCGGGCGTATCGCCAGAATCGCGCTTCGCCGGTACATGCTCGGATTGAGATGGTCAGCAAGGACGAACAACCTGATGGCCAGTTCGAGATCGGAGGACGAGCCAGACGCATCGACCAGATCCTCGCCAAGACGGAAGTAGGCGGCAGGATCATCTGGAGTCAGGCTCCTCAGACGATCATCGAAACGGACGTCAATCGTCCCGGGCTCGACGGCCCACAGCGATGAAACCAGACAGAGAACGACCATGATCCATCTCATCCAACGGCTCCTTCCTGCTGCAGCTGCCTCTCCACGAAGGTGTCCAGGACAAGCTGCCAGACAGCGGCCATCGCTTCCTCGACCAGAACGAGCTGCTCGAGCACATGGGATGAAACCGGCAGATCGAGCTTGAGGTCTTCAAGAATCATCTCGATGTCACCGGAGATCGAAGGCAGTCTCGAGGACCACTCGAGGGCCATCAACTCGGATAGGAACAACGACTGCATGAGCGATGACTGTATCGCGTCACCGGCCAGTCGCCGCCTCGATTCATGGGCCAGCCGGAGATCGGAAAGCAATCGAGCATCGGCAATGGAGAATGACTCCCTGAGTCGTTTCATCCTGATCGATGACAATGTTCGAATTGAGTCAAGTGGAGTTGCTTCGTTCGAAGCCGACACGACGTTAGCACCCAGCCGCCTGGATTCATCCAGGTAGGATGTCGACAATTCCCTGACATGCCGATCGATGATGGCACTGCTGGCCAGTCGCAGCAACAACGATCGTTCAATCATCAGTCTTCGTACTTCCGGACGCCATCTCTCCGATTTGATTCCGGGCAGATCCCTGTCAAGAAGCGACTCGAGAAATTCATTCAACTCCTTGGTCGTTCGCTCCGGAAGCGAATCGAGCAGTGCGATCATTATCTCGGGATCATCACGAAAACGACGGACGATCACCTGCTGCGCCCTGGCCCGTATCGCCGAAGCACCGAGATAGGCGACCTTCGCGAGTTGAATCGCGGTGGATGAATCAAAGCTGCCGGAAGGAACCTTGTCCAGCTGATCCAGAAGCTTCAACTTGTCGTCCCGGCTACGGGCGCGAGACAATCGGACGGCCCATTCATCAAGAGAGACCGATTCCTCGAAAGGCAGCACAACAGGGGTTTCACCCTCGCCCGAACCCGTTTCGACTTCTCGTATCAGCTTCATGGCCGATGGATTCTGACCGGAGGACAACGCCGATGCCGCCTCGTTGAGCTTGCGAATCTCAAGCTGACGTCGCAGGAGGGAGGCGTCCGACATCTGCAGGACCTTCGATTGGCTCACTTCCCATGTCGCATCCCATATTCCAACCATGACGGGATCGAATCCATCGGGAACCGGACTCCTCCATTCGAATTCAGTCGTGAGAACATCGCCCCACTCCCTGCTCAGCGCATCTCGCTGGAGACGTGCGAAGGCCGTACCGGAACCGGGATCGATGATGATGGATTCATCGAATCGAGGAGACAGCTTGAGCTCCACGAGAAGCCTGGTCAGCGCCTCGAGACGATTCGAGGGGATATCCGAGTCCGTGTACCAGCCCAGAACCATCTCCTTGGCGGCGGTGGACTGCTCGTAATCGAATCGCGAGAGCAGACTGCCCAGAACGGTTCTCGAGGCGCCCTCTGCCGCCGGGTTGATGCTGCCTGCGGCGACCGCCTCCACCGCCTTGACCAGGGCCGGCTGGAACATGGTCTGATCAATCGATTCCACGCAACGAATCCACAGCGCCCACTGCAGCTTCGATTCATCATCGACATCGATCAGCTCGATCATCCTGGGCAGGAACGATTCCAGACAAAGCAGAACGCCGGAATCGAAGTCAATCACCCTGGGCCCCGACTCGCCAGACTGCCCGATCGCTTCGGTTGCCAGAGAACGCACGGCTGGTGACTGTCGGGCGGAACCAGCCAGCATGGAAAGAACACCGGATCTGAATCCGGATTCGGAGATCTGCCGAGCCGAAGTGAACACACCTGCCTCAAAGCGAAGAATCCCCATGTAGGCAGTCAGGGACTCCTGGTGATTGCCTATCGAATCGAAGAGTCTGGAAATACTCCCAAGCAGTTCTTCACGCTGAACGATTCCGATCAGGAACCAGCCATCGTCGGCCTGATCGAACAACGTGAGGAAATCCGGATAGAGATCCATGGCGATTGCCCCATCATTCAACTCGGCGACCATCAGATCAATCGATCCAATCGTCTCACTCATGCCGTCGGCCGCATTGGTCATTCGGGCGGGGAGACTCGGCAGATCGAATTCGGAGTCCACCAACGGCATTGAATCCGCACGGCCCGAGACCTGGGACGAATCGATTCCTGAGACCGAAGTGGCCTTCGCTGAATCGACTACTGCCGAGGAGGCCAGCACCTCCTGCTGTTCTCCATCCGACGACAACATCATCATGAAGAACATGAAGCCGAACAGTATCAAGGCGACTGCCCCGAACAGGATCGACATTCTGTTGATTGCCTTTGGATCATCGCTTCGAAGATCGGACATCCAGCGATTGACGAAACGGTCGAACACGACCCCTGTACTCTCATCTATCTGAGGCTTGGGCATGTCGATCAACCGGGCACCGGCACCATTCGATTCCGGGCGGATCGTCCCAGCTCGCTCCTGAAGCCAGGAGGCCATGCCGGTCAAGACCGACAACAATCGTTCGTTCGAGACTCTATATCGAGACGCAACGGCCATGAGCCTCGCCCTGCTCTTCGCATTCCAGCCGCCTGATGCGACCAGAATCCCCAATACATCTCGATCGAATTCAGTCAGCGTTCGTTCAGATGCGAAGGCATCACGATTCTTCCTCAGCAGATCATGAGGCATGTGACGAGCGATGATCGTAAGACGGGCAATTGGATTCAGCAGGAGCTCAGCGGCATCACGAACATGCTGCCGAACCTCGTCTGCATCCTTTGATTCACCGTCCGGATGATCCAGGATCTGCTCCTCTCGATGCGTGACGGCGGATCGCAACGTGGCCTCATCGAGATCGGACACCTGCACACCGAGCGTATCCAGTGGATCCGAATTGGGGTCCAGACCCAGAAATCGCATCATGGGATGAGTGTCGTTCATCGGACGTCACCATCATCGGATGATCTCGAGACACCTCGTAGTCTGCTGTCGAGCTTCCTGAGGATATCCCCCCACGGCTCGGGGCCATAGTCGGGATAGAGAACCACATGCTGCTCGAGCACCTTCGAGGCTCTGTCAGGATCCTGCTCCTCGAGTATGAGCAGCAGTTGCGTTCTGGCCTGGAACCATTGTTCCGATCCCGAGGGGCTTCCTGCCGCAATGATCCGCCAGCAACGAAGTGATTCATCGTCGTCGCCTCTGGTGGATGCTAGACCCGCCCGTACGGTGAGGAATGATTCGTTCCGTGGTTCCTCCGAGAGGAGAATGTCGTAGATGCCCCAGGCAAGCTCGAGCATCTCCTGCCTGTCCGCTTCGGCGATGCCGTCCATCTTCGAGAGAACCGATGCGGAGGACCCGACCAATGAAGCCAATGATCTGCTGGAAGCGTCACCCAGAGCCTCCTCGAGCGTCTTCTCCTCAGTCAGGGCACGCAGTCCGAAGTGAACCATCGAGCGGTGCGGAGATTCATCGACATCCTCGACCGCCATCCGTATGGCCTTCATTGAGGTCTCGAGCAGACGTCTGGTGGCCAGTCTGGACCAGACCGAATCCGGCGCACGCCCGTAGAGCTGATCAGCCTCGTCGATCGCCTGATCCAGACGAGCCCGCTCGATCATCATGAGCACTCTTCGATAGGCGATCTCATCCGCGAGGGAGCGAGCCTGTTCAAGCGTTGCCGCCTTCTCACCTGTCAGGATCGCCAAGGCGCTCTCGGCGGCGATCAATCTGAGAACATTGGGATTCGTCGACACCTCGAGAACGCGACGAGCCCGAGCCAATCCCCTGGAGATCTCGGACTCTTCCCCAGATGCATACTGACGTTGCATGATGGGAGCAGCTACCGCCAGGTAGCGGGCAGCTCGATCCTTCTTCTGGTAATCGGGCGCATTTCGGAACAGGTCATAAAGCATATCGGAGGCCTGTGCTTCGGCCCGTTCCCTGGCTGGCGAACTGACCGGCACCGCCAGCAACTCCTGCACTCGATCATCGGTGGGTTGCGAATCGCTCGAAACCACTCGAACCTTGAGTTCCCCTGCACGTGGGCCATCGGGAAACCGTCGAAGATACGATTCAACAAGCGAATCGGAGCGGTCTCGAGGCAGATCGCCATTCTGTAGAAGTCCCTGCTCCTCGGATACGAACGCCATCCACAGGGCTTCCCCCGATTCCTTTTCGGAGAGACGACTTGAAACCGACTCGAAGATCTCACTGGCTTCCCGATACTGGGCCAGATAGTAGAGCGACCAGGCATGGAGAAGCCTCGCCTGCTGACGAGCCTGGTCAAATCGCTCGATGTCCTGGGTACCAAGAGAAAGCTCGACGCTTTTCCTCGTATTCATCCAGGCTTCCCGCCGTGTCATGTCATCGGAACCGGAAGCATCCTGTATTTCCATGGCCTGACGATAATCAAGTATGGCTCGAGCATAGGCGAAGGGAAAACTGCTTCCACTGATTGACCCGGGATAGCGGCTCACGATGTCCTGGAGTTGAGACAGCTCGCCAAGGGAGGCCAGTTCCGCCAAGGACATGGAAGCCAGGGATCTGGCCGCGGGCGATTGATCTGCGTCCAACGCATGCACGGCAGCCATACGGATCCAGCTGACCGGTTTTTCAGATCGCTGGGCAATCACCGATTCGAGAAACGACTCCGCTTTTTCGAATTGCCCGTCCTCAAGAAGAATCGCCAGTCGCCATCCGGGGATCTCCGCTCTGATTTCCTTCGACACGACCGACTCGTCAAGCAGATCCAGCCACGTCATCGCGGATGAATCAGACGCCACGATCTGATTCACCAATGCCATTCCGATGATGGCCCACCCGATCCCGGCTGAGGATCGAAGATCCATCGAGACATCACCTGGCGACAGACTGTCGAGGGAGAGCACCTTCATGAAGTACCGCTCGGCCTCTTCGGCACGACTGACTTCACCGGAAATCCAACTCTGGTAATAGAGGCACCAACCGAGCAGAAAGTCGACTCGAGCCGACATTTCAAGAAGCACATCCTGCTTCGTTCGGCCCTTGTATATCCGTGAGGCGACTCGATCGAGCCCACTGCCCGAATACTCGATCAGCTTGTCGACACGAACACCAAGCTTCTTCAACTGGCCGATGAGTTCCTCAAGCCGATCCAGCAGATACAGCTGTTCATCCGAATCCAGCAGCCGCATGCGGTGCCGCTCGGCAGCCTGCTCGATTCCCAGATAGGCGCCGTGGCACAACTCCAGCTCGAGCGACTGCGCATCAGCGCCACGAACCTCCTCCAGCAATCGCCGCCCTCGCTCCTCGAGTGATATCCGCTTGGCTCGATCCTCCGTTTCCGAAAGAAGCTCCGCATAGAGCTGCGCCAGACGAACCATGACGGGACCACGCTCCTGGGGGTCCAGCGATGGTAGTGTTGCTTCAAGATGCTCCACGAGCAGCCGTGTGAAGCCCCGCTTCTCCAGCCAGACATCCACATCCTCGGCCGAGGCGGACGAACCATGCAGACACGAACCAAGAATCACGACGAACAGACAGCAGACACCGCTCAGGGATGGAAGATGGGAATCATTTTTCCAGGGGCACATACGTCACCTGCCTGAATCCGGCATCGCGGGCAGCCTGTATGGCTGCCATCGTGAAGCCGACCGAAACGCCATCGCCGGCTCGAATGAAGACTCCAAGATCAAGCGGCAGACCGGAAAGACGCTGTCTCAGTTCCTGTTCCGTCCTCATCGTCTGCTGACCCAGCTGATAGACCTGGACACCATCGCGAAGGAGTACATCCACCGATTGCGCCTGGAAGTCGGCATCGCTTCCACCAGCGGATTGATTCTGGGTCTGGATCGTCGGCGTCAAACGATCCTCCGGCCTGGCCATGACCGTTGAAACCATGAAGTAGACGAGCAACAGGAAGGTGACATCGATCAGACTCGTCATGTTCATGACGAGATTCTTGCCTCCACGCTGGTGCTTCGTTGAAAATCTCATCTTCTACCCGGGCACCTCGGTGGCCATGCGCACGGAAGAGACTCCTGAGGATTCAAGGACCTTGACGATCTGATTGAACATGGAGATGGGCGCATTCCTATCGGCTCTGAGCGTGACCTGCGGAGCGCCCTCGCCGGAGATGTAGGAACGAAGCTTGGCATCGAGCTCCTCCAGTGTCACCGGTGGCTCCGATGTGGACAGGACGATCTCACCGTTCTCATTGAGATTGATGTACATGCCCGCCTCCTCCATACCCTCCATCTGCTCGCCATCGAGCCTCGGCAGGGAGACCTCGGCCCTGGCATCACGTGCGAAGTCGGAGGTGACCATGAAGAAGATGACCAGCAAAAAGACGATATCGACCATCGAGGTCAACTCGAGAATAAGCGTTCGATCACCTTGTCCACGATTGCTGAACCGCATCAACCACTCTTTGAACTTGTTTTAGCCACGCCACTACCCGCCACCTGACCACTCTCCAGATGCAACACGAGCCTTTCGACTTCACGGCCCGCTTCGGAGGCAAGCGAATCGATCCGGTTCCGGAACCAGGTGAACAAGGCCACGCATGGAATGGCCAATGCCAGACCCATCAGCGTGGTGACGAGCGCCATGCTGATGTTCGCCGCAAGCTGCTCTGAATTCGAACCGCCACTCAAGGACATTGAATCGAAGGCACCGACCATCCCGACGACGGTTCCCAGCAGTCCGAGCAAGGGCGAGGTGGTTCCGATCACACCAAGGCCGTCCGTCGACCTGTACAGTCTTGCGGCCTGATCCTGCCCGGCCTCCTCAATCGCATTCTTGATCTCGAAGACGCCGAAGGCCGATGCCTGATATCGGGACAGTCCGGCACCCATCACACGAGTGAGAAAACTGTCGTTCAATGGTTCAAGGCAATAGGCCGTGGCACCTTCGATGTCTCCCGACTTCAGACGCTGATCGATCTCGATCAACTGGGCAGAAGGCATCAGTGCCGACCTGCGAATCTGCAGGAAGTGGATGATGCACAAGGCCACGGCGACGACGCTCATGGCGATGATGATGAAGCCAACGGGACCACCGTCGAGCACGGTGTCCCACCAGGTGCGCACAACCTGGGAATCGGAGGCGGCTGGCATCGCCACACCCATCGGCAATGTGATTACTTGACTGCAGATCATCGATTCATGTCCCCTTCTATCCAATCACCGGGCATGTATCTGGCCGAACTGAAAATGGGATGATGAGGAAACTGTTCCTTGAGTTCCGCGATGAGCAGCCTTGCGGAATCCACATCACCCTCTCGAGCCAGCTCGTCTGCCATGATAGCCATGGCGATTCCCGATAGATACGGCTGCTCCCTGGCATATCTGGCCGGCAACCAGGCAAGCTGCACCAGCCCCTGACGTCGCAGACCATCCCCATCCTCCTCCAACAGCGACAACCCAAGCAGAAAATGCAACCAGGCCTTCTGCCAATCGGGCCGCCGATCGAGCCTGGTCTTCATGATCAGGCGTGTTCGACGGCGAACATCGGGCCGGCCATCTCTCGATAGAACGGACCAATAGAGCAATTCCGAGCCGGCATCCTCATCCTCGTAGAAGGGCATGATGACATCGTCTTCATCGATCGAAACGAGCCCTGTGGGGTTCTGGAGCAGGAAGAGATATTGATTCGCCACTCGCGACAGCTCGACATCCCCGCCGGAGTCCCATTCCTCGAGCGATCGAATCAGTCGGGACACCTTCGAATCATCAGCCCATACGGGAGCCAGATAATGGCACAACGGCTGTTCTGGATCGGCAACAGGAACAAGATTCGAATATCGATCTGTTCGTACCCCCTGCTTCAGGAGTCTGCTGACCTCCATTGCCGGCAGCAATGCGTCCTCCATCGCACCTCGTTCAAGGCGGCATCGAAGAAGCCCCTCGGCGATGATCAGATCCGTCTCGGTGTTTCGTGCGGGATCCGACTTGAACAACTCCGCGAACAGGGGTTCTGCCAGGGCATGATCACCTCGCTGCAGTCTCGATCTGGCTCTCCAGATCTTTCTGGCTCGCTCCAGACGATCACTCAACTGATCCTGCAGAGCCAATCCTGTACCGAGCTTGATGTCTCGTACCTGATCCCATGTGATCTGGACGAGTTGTTCGTTCTCGTTCTGAAACCTCAATGATCCCTGGTCTGATGCGAGAACCGTTCCCGACTGTTGCCCCAGCCCATCCCTGAGAATGACCGTATCGCTGGCCAGACCAGGCAGCAGGAGGATGAAGAGAACCGGAAAGATGATCATCTGGCAGCCCTCACCGGGACGAACCTGAACAGACCACCCGATTTCTTCGCAAGCTCCTCGAGCAGAACCTGACTTTCATTGTTATCGAAGGCGATCGTGTTGATGACCACGTTCTTGCTCCGATTGTTCATCTGAATGATGTCCAGTGCCTGCTGGCCCGAGATTCGGCCATCCGTCAAGAAGAAGATGACATCGGGAGGCGGATGGAGATCGAACACCATCTGGAAGGATTCCGCCGGCTCCGTGCCACCCTCGGCGGGAATCGTGTTGATCCATCGAGAGACCTTCTTGACCTGGGATTTCTTCGCCCTGTACCAGCTGTCCTGGCCTGGGGGTATCTCCATCTCGCTGGAGTAGAACACGACGAAGAACTTGGCATAATCGGGCAGGCCCATGAGCGAACGCTTGAGCTCCTGCTTGGCCTGAGCAAGCCGAGGCCCGGTCATGGATCCAGAACGATCCACGATGTAGGCGAATCGCTGCCCCTTGCTGGCGATACCGAAGAAGGAGGCAGCGCCGCCAGCACCGCCAAGCGTCCCGTCGTTGGTATTCACTCCCTTGCCGGACCCACCAAGTGTCTTCATAGAACCCACGTCGGATTCAAGCAGATCCGACGAGGAGGCTTCTTCCGGAGCAGGCGTATCGGGCTCGAGCATCTGCTCGAGTTCGGAAAGGGATGATTCCTGAGGCTCTTCGAGATCAAGCGAGCTCTGAGCCGTCAGCTCCTCCACTGTTCGCATCGTGGGAAACTCCAGAACCATCTCGACAGGCCTGGAGGGCCTTCCAGCCCTCTCGACCAATTGGAGATAGCCGACAATGGCCAGGTGAATGACCAGTGACATGGCTGCCGCGAAAGCGATCAATTGCCAGAATCGGCGGCGAGCGACCTCCTTGCGAAGCTGCTCGGTATCACTGGCCTGTACGTCTTCAGAAGAGTTCATGAGAATCTCAATGTCCTGCCTGATGGAACCACCAGATTACCCGCGTTGCAAACCTCCTGTGGTGATATTGCGTTTGTGCCCGAGCTCATCTCCACACCGGTACCAGATGACCCAGAAAGCAGCCGCCTTGACCCTACCGTCAGTTGCGGGTCCAATGCGGGTGGAAGGAACCCCAAATGGACGCCCCATCACCCTATCAGCGAGTCCTGCTCAAAATCAGCGGAGAAAGCTTCTGCAAGCGTGGAGAAATGGGCATCACCCCCGACTCCCTCTCGCACATCGCGTCAGAGATCGTCGAGGCCGCCCAAAGCGGTGTTCAGATCGCCGTGGTGACGGGTGGCGGCAACATGATCAGAGGAGCCGACTTGTCAGCCAAACTGGCCATCGACCAGTCGACCACCGACTACATGGGAATGCTGGGAACAGTGATGAATGGAATGGCCCTCAAGGAACGGCTTGAACAGCTTGGGCAGCCGGCCCGACTCATGTCGGCCATCGATCTGCCGGCCCTTGCGGAATCCTTCGTGAGAAAGCGGGCGCTGCGTCACTTTGAAAAGGGTCGCATCGTGATTCTCGCCGCGGGAACGGGCAACCCCTTCTTCACGACTGATACCTGCGCATCGCTCAGAGCAACGGAACTCAACTGCGATGTACTGCTCAAGGGAACCAAGGTGGACGGAATCTATTCGGAGGATCCTGCCAAGAACCCGGATGCCAAGAGATATGAGACACTCAGTTTCCGGGAGGCCGTTGACAAGCAGCTCGGTGTCATGGACATCACAGCCATGTCCATGTGCATGGAGCAGAATCTTCCAATCGTAGTCTTCAATTACCAGGACGCTGGAAACATCCGGAGAGTCGTCCAGGGTGAACAGATCGGAACGACCGTATCCAAGAACGGCGCCATACAAGTCGCAACCACTTGACACGAGACGCCGATGATCGCGGCGATTTTTTT
>DEYM01000149.1 GCA_002364555.1 Phycisphaerales bacterium UBA3158
CCTCTTGCCACAGAACGGGGTATGTCGCCTCAACGATCCTCGATCGGGACATAGGCCGCGGCATGTGGCCCGGTGTAGTTGCATCGAGGTCGAATCAGACGGTTGTCCTGATGTCGCTCCATCGCATGAGCTGCCCAACCAGCGTTTCGAGCCAATGCGAAGACCGGGGTGAAGAGGTCGATGGCCAATCCCATGGAGAAGTACGAGGAGGCGGAGAAGAAATCGACATTCGGATGAATGCCCTTCGACCCCACCGCGGCCTCCATGATTCCCTCGATGGTGCTGCTCATGACGAAGAGATCGTGATTGCCAGTCTCCTCGGCGATCGTCTTGGCGAACGTCTTGAGGTACTTGGCTCGAGGATCGTAGGCCTTGTAGACGCGATGGCCGAATCCAGGGATCTTTTCCTTGCGTTCGAGGCGACCGTTGATGAAGCCCTCGACCTTCTCGAGATCGCCGATTTCCTCGAGCATGTGCATGACGCGTTCGTTGGCACCACCATGAAGTGGTCCACGAAGCGTTCCGATTGCTGCCGTGACGGCGGAGTACATGTCGCTCTGGGTTCCGATGGCGACCATCGCCGCGAATGTCGAGGCATTGATGCCATGGTCCGCATGGAGAATCAGGCAGACGTCCAGGGCCCTTGCCGTCTGCTCACCGGGCATCTCGCCATTGAGCATCAGCAGGAAGTTGGTGGCGATGTTCAGATTGGAATCCGGATCCACCAATGGAAGATCACGACGATGCCGATCGAAACCGGCGATGATCGCAGGCGTCTTGGCCAGGATGCGAAGGGCCTTGCGTTCTTCCGCCTCGATGGACTGATCGTTGCATTCCTGATCCTCATCGCCCAGCGCGGAGACCAACGTACGGAGGACGTGCATGGGCGATGCCGTCTTGGGCGTCACCTTGATCATGTCCTTCAAGTGATCTGACAGCTGGTAGTGGGCTCGGATCTCCGACTCGAAGGACTGAAGCTCAGCCGATGTGGGGAGACGATCGAACCAGAGCAGATAGCAGCATTCCTCGAATGTGGAATGACGTGCAAGCTCGTCGATGTCGATCCCTACGTACTCGAGAACACCCTGAACGCCATCGATGAATGACTTGGATGAATCTCCGATGACGACACGGTCGAGTCCCTTGTCGGTCATCATCTCCGGAGTGGTGGTCACGTCGGCCATGAGAATTGCCTTCCCTCGTTAAAAAACTGGCATATTCAAGTTGTAAATGCCTCGGGGGAAACCCACCTCCGCCGCGGGGCAATCAAGCCTTCCATCATAGACGCAGCCGTCTCGTTATGCAATCGAATCACGCCCCCCGGAGGACCTCATCGGGGCCCGCAACCTACACTCTGGACATGTTGATCCCAATTGGAACCGATCGGACCCGTAAACGTCGCCCTAGAGCGACCGGGACCATCATCGTCCTCAACATGCTCATCTACCTGGTTGCACTGGTTCTGGAGGCCACGGGCGCTTCGAGTCTCGAAGTGTTCATGGACAAGCTCTCACTCAGCAATCAGGGATTGAGAGAGGGACATCTCTGGGAACTGATCACCTACCAGTTCGCACACAGCCCCGATGACATCTTCCATCTGGGCTTCAACATGCTCTTCCTCTGGATCTTCGGTGCCGCACTCGAAGATCGCCTGGGTCACGTCAATTTCACCCTGTTTCTCCTGATGGGTGGCGCCGTGGCCGGAATAGGACACACCATCGATTCCTACTCGCCGGTCATCGGCGCAAGTGGTGCCGTCTGCGCTGCCACCGGAGGCTTCCTGATCCTGTTCCCGCTCGCGAAAGTCCGGATCATCTTCTTCTTCTTCCTCATCGGGATCTACATGATCCCAGCGCTCTGGATTGTCGCATTCCAGATCTTCATCGACCTCTTCGGATGGCTCAATCCCGGAGAACCAGTCGCCTACAGTGCCCACCTTGCCGGCTACCTGTACGGATTCCTGTTCATCACGGTCCTGCTGCTGGTCAGAATCATCAAGTCGGATCAGCATGATCTGCTCTACCTGATGAAGCAGAGGAAACGACGTGCTGACTATCGACGGGTCGTGAATGAGTCCCGATCGGCGGTCTACGAGCAGTCTGATGGCGCACCTTCGCTTCCCGTATTTGCCGACACGGAACGCTCTCCCGAGGAAGCTCGCCAGAGAAGCGAGGTCATGAGGCTGATCAGATCAGGCGAGCTGAAGGACGCGCAGGAACAGTTCAGACTGATGCAGACCAGTCATCCCGAGGCCGTTCTTCCAGAAGCCATGCAGCTTGAGATCGCCAACCGCATCCAGTCAGATGGCGATCGAAGAACAGCCGCGATCGCCTATGAACGCTTCCTTGATCGCTATCCCGATTCCCGACAAGCACCGGAAGTCAGGCTGCTGCTCTCGATGCTCATGATTCGATTCCTCAACAGATCGGAGGATGCGGTGACACTTCTGGAGAAGACACGCCTCGAGCTGACATCACAATCGCATCAAGCGCTCGCGACAAAGCTTCTCGAGGAAGCCAGGACCCGGGAGTCCCCGACATGATGTGTGACCAATGGCCCGGCCAACCGGGTCGAACCCAGATCAAGATCTGTGGTGTCCGTGATCCCGAGATGGCCAACATCGCCATCGATGCGGGCGCCAACGCCATCGGCATGGTCAGCCATCCAGCGTCTCCCAGGCACATCGACCAGGACACGATCGATCGAATCAGAAAGATCGTCCCTTCCGACATACCGGCCATCGAAGTTCTGGTGAACCCACCCGAGCAGACGCTCAGACGTTCCAGTGGATGGATACAGCTTCATGGGGACGAATCGGAGAAGACGGCCTCCATCGCGACGGGCCCCGTGATTCGCGGCTTCTCGTTCTCGCCCGAGGCGGTCAGGAGATGGAATGACTGCGATGATGTCTCCATCCTTCTGATCGACGGACCCGGCAAGGGCGCCGGCGAGACCTTCGATCATGGGCAGCTACTTGCCTTGAAGGACACGATGGACAAGCCGATGCTCATCGCCGGCGGACTCACACCCGAGAACGTCGGTGATGTCATACGCCTGCTCAGGCCCTGGGGCGTCGATGTCAGCAGTGGCGTCGAGTCGTCCAGAGGAACGAAGGATCCGGATCTGATCCGAGCTTTCTGCGATGCCGTTCGGACCGCGGATGGTCGATCAGACTGACGTCTTCTTCTTGGAGACCAGCTGGATACCCTCGATCTTCAGTGATGTATCCACGGCCTTGGTCATGTCGTAGAGCGTCAGGGCCGCGACGGAGACAGCCGTCAAGGCCTCCATCTCGACACCCGTGCGGGCCACCACCGTGACCGACGATCTGATGCGGACCTGATCAGGAGCCATCCGCTCGAATTCGACAACAACCTGATCCAATGGCAGACCATGACAGAGTGGAATGAGTCGATCACAGTCCTTCGCCGCCTGAATACCCGCAATACGGGCCGTCGCCAGGGCATCACCCTTGGGCATCTGCCCGTCCATGAGCTGATCAAGAGTCGAGGAGGCCGCGACAAAGAAACCTTCTGCCACGGCTACACGATGGACGATTGGCTTCGAGGAGGTATCGACCATCGAAACTCGCCCATTCTCATCGACATGACTCAGTGAAGGATTGCTCATGATGACTGCTCCTGTGAAGGCAGACTACCGTATGCCAGCTTTCCATCCACGATGGTCGCCATGATCGATGGCCGTTGAACGTCCCAGTCCACCGTGAACGGATCACGATCCCAGACGACGAAATCCGCTCGTCGACCCGCTTCCAGCACCCCCACATGGTCAAGACCCGACATTTCAGCCGCACGCACCGTGTAGCTTCTGAGTGCCTCTTCTACACCGATGGCCTGCTCCTGATGAAATGGTTTTCCATCCACATCGCGGCCGGTGATGGCCGCCTGCATTCCAGCGATGGGGTCCACGCTGACGACCGGCCAATCGGAGCCGAACGCCATTCGTACACCAAGCCGATTCACCGCCGCCATGGGAAGCAGTGATCCCGAACGCTCGGGGCCAAGCGCCATCTCGGCGAACACGGCATCATCCGCTCGATGAAGAGGCTGAATGGACAGTCGAAGGCTGGACCTGTTCGACAACGCCTCGATGATCTCCGGTGTCATCACCTCGGCATGCTCGATGGTTGCCCGGCAATCGTCGGACAGGTCGCCGACGGCATCGATGGCCGCCTTGACGGCGGCATCTCCGATGGCGTGCATCACCGGCGAGAGACCTCTCGCCACGACCTCATCGACCCAGTCGTCCAGACGACCCTCCAGCAGATGTTCCGTGTAGCTGCCCAGATTCTCGGAGTCGTCCGCATAGGGAGCACTCAGGCGAGCCGTCCTGGATCCGAGCGTTCCATCGAGAAACGATTTGCAACCGGTGATTCGAAACCAGTCGTTGTGGGGCATCTGCCCGATCCAATCCAGTTCGAGTGGAAGCGTTCGGTCCAGTACCACTGCAGACATTCGTATTCTCGGCGAGTCACAATGGTGATCGAGGTAGAGATCCAGCAGATCCCGCTTGTACTCCATCGTCCTGACGGCAGTGAGACCCAGTGAAAGACAGTGGTCGGCAGCCACCTCGATGGCCTTGCCTCGAAGATGCTGAGGAAGCTTGGGAATCTTCGGATTCAGGTACTGCCAGGCAGCCGCCTCCTGAAGGATCCCGGTCGGCCGCCCCTGGGCGTCACGGACAACACGGCCTCCTTCTGCCAGAAGCGTTTCGTCATCGGGCAGTTCGAGCTGATCCATCACCACGGTGTTGATCAAGGCGGAATGCAGATCCATACGCCAGCAGACGACGGGACGGTCGCCACAACCGGATAGCCATGAAGCATCCGGAGCCTCGGGAGGATCCCAACGATTTTCAGACCAACCAGTCGCTATCAGCCAACGATCGGGCGCCAACGACTCATGCTCGCGAAGCACGCGATTCCTGAATTCCTCCGGACTCGACGCATCACTCAGATCCAGTGTCTGGAGGGATTCCCCACCAGCCAGAAAATGCAGGTGGGCATCGATCAGCCCAGGCGTCACGAAAGCGCCTTGGAGATCCGCATCGACAGGCATTTGAGTGGAACCATCCATGCCGACGATCACACCATCCCTGATGTGCATGCCCGCCGCCCATGGGCTGGAGGCCCGCCCTGTCCAGATCTTCGCGTTTGCCACAACCCAGTCACTGTTCTTCATCGCCAGCATCCCTTCAACCGCCTATGCTATGGACTGTTCAGCAGGAATTCCTCACACCCTCTCTTCCGGGTCTGAAAGCCATGATTATTTTCACAAGACTGATCCTGTCCTCCTTCCTTGTCGCTGGCATCATGACCGCCTGCGATGAAGCGCCCAGCATTCCCCAGGCCGACCCTGATCAGGAAACCACATCGCTTCCAGGACAGCCAACCAGACCCACGCTGCCAACTCCAGGACAAAATCGAATCCAGACCTCCAAGTCGTCCGCAGCCAAGGCCGCCGACGACTCACCCGCACCGCCAGCTGATCCGGCACGTGCCGAGTTCGCCGGGCTCAGAGGTCCCATTCCGAGCACCTGGAAGTGGGAACCGCCCAGACATCATTTCAGAGCGGCTCAGTGGGTCGTACCCGGGCGCGACGGATCGGAACCAGCCGAACTGGTCGTCACGACCTTTCCGGAAGCAAGCGGCAACACCATCCAGAACAACATCGAACGTTGGAAACAACAGTTCAGATCCACCCAGGGCGGCCCACCCCAACCGGTCGTCGAGTCGAAGATCGTCAACGGACTGCCAATCACCCTTGTTGATCTGGAAGGCGAATACCTCGGCATGGGCGGTGGATTCCACAAGACCAACTACCGCATGATCGTGAGCATCGTCGAGGCGGCTGATCGATCGATCTTCATCAAGCTGCTTGGACCGACTGCGACGGTCTCGGCCAATCGCAGCGGATACACGACACTCATCGACAATCTGAATGTCATGGCCGCCAAGGGCAACTGATCACCAGCCGCTGCGTTCCTCGAGCCATGGATTACCCTCGTTGTGGTACCCGTTGAGTTCCCAGAAACCCGGACGGTCCTCCGCTGCCAGTTCGATTCGACGAATCCACTTGGCACCTTTCCACGAATACCGCTGCGGAACGATCGTTCGAACCGGCCCACCATGATCCGGCGTCAGAGGACTTCCATCATGTGACCACGCCAGCAGGCAATCCTCGCTCGTGAAGGCATGCAGAGGAAGATTGGTCGTCCACTTGCCATCGGGATCCGAATCGGCATGCTGAATCACGTACTTGGCCTCGGAGGAGGGCTCGACGAGATCAATGATCGCTCTTGTCGAAACACCGATGAAGCGGTTGTCCAAACGGGACCACCTGGTCACGCAATGGATGTCGCACGCGACCTCCACCTGCGGCAGCTGCATGAATGAGTCCCAATCGAGAACCAGCGGGTTCTTGCAGAGTCCGTCGATGACCAGCTTCCAGGATCGCTTTTGCAGGTCCGGAACCTCCCCGAAGTGGAGCACGGGCCATTTCGATGTCAATGACTGGCCCGGCGGCGTGCGAGCGGCCTGGTCACCATCTCCTCGAAGCGTATCGGGGCTCACGATCAGCGGCCTGATGCAGGACTGACTCATGTTCAGTCTTTGGCCGAAGGCCGGAAGGTCATGCCCGACTCGACATGGAAATTGATGAACTCGCCTGGCTTGCACTTGGCCAGGTCGGATGCCTGCTCGACCTCGATCACCATCGGGATCGCGGATCTCACCAGAACGGATCCATTCTCGTCGCACTTGATCACACGCCCCGCCACGATCCGCGGCTGACCCTGGAGCGGCTCGATGAATGCGCCGCCTCCGGTAGCCTGATGCACCTTCAAGGCCGTGGCATGGGCCGAACCAACGATCCGGCTTCCAACCATGGATGAATCGACTGATCCAGCGTGCGTCAAATGAATCTCGTACGAGTTTCCAGGCGGATGAAGAACGACGGAATCGGCATTCGTTTCCTTGACGATCGATTCGAACTGGGCAGCCGTTGTCATGCTGAAATTCTCCTGATGGATGTGCACCGTACCCCGACATGACGGGCTTCTCCAGTTGATAAACGATGAAAAAACCCCTCGCCAGCCAAACCTCCCCCAGTAGACTGGTAAAGCTCCCCTCATCAGCAAGGTGGCCTCATGCCTCTTCAGACAAACTGAGGATTCTGATTATGCCGCACACTCAACGCAAGACCAAACGCCGCCTGCCTCGACCGATCGAAGTGAGTGTGCAATTCGTCGCTGTGATCGTGTTTGGCCTCATTATGGCTTCAGGCACAGTCGAGAGATCCCTCCCGGATTCGTCAGAC
>DEYM01000092.1:0-235 GCA_002364555.1 Phycisphaerales bacterium UBA3158
GGACGATGGCCATGACGACCAGCGGCATGGTCCTGGCAAGTTGTCTTCGGCGTTCCTGGCGACGGGTGTTGTCACTGTAGGGAGTGGTTGAAAAGGAGACGAGATTGTAGACGGGCTGGACGTAGCCGGGCATGAAGCGATGAAGCATTCGTTCCAGCTTCTGGATCATGCGGAATCTGAAGGAGTTGACCTTGTCCCTCATGATGAGGAAGTTCTCCATGCTCAGTTGGGCGAT
>DEYM01000092.1:627-2536 GCA_002364555.1 Phycisphaerales bacterium UBA3158
TGTCCACTGTTCCTGATGTGCTTCTGGAGAACCAGACAATCCTGGAAGGCCGCGTTCATTCCCTGGCCGTAGAAGGGCACGATGGCGTGAGCCGCGTCCCCAAGAAGGACCGCACGCTCACCGCAGTACCAGCGGTCGCAGGATATGGTCACGAGGCTTCCGACCGGGTTCTCACGGCAGTCGTCCACGAGTGCCGGCATGAGATCGACGGCATCGGGATAGATGCCGCGAATGAATTCAGCGGGGTCCTCGCTGGCATCCAGCGACTCGAAACTCGTGCCATCACCTTCCCGTGGCCAGAACAGGGTGCACGTGAAGCTCTTGTCCGTGTTGGGAAGCGCGATCATCATCGAGGCGCCTCGAGGCCAGATATGCAGGGCATCGGGATCGATCGCATAGTCGCCGGACGATGTGGGTGGGATGACCAGTTCCTTGTAGCCATGGGAGATGAACGACTGGCTGAATCCGAATCCGCCCCGATTCGCCGATCTCTGCATGGCACCTCGTATGACCGAAAAGGCGCCGTCGGCACCCACGATGAGATCCGCCTGTATTCGACGAGGTTCGTCGTCATGGGCATGCTGGACCGTGACCTGCCCCGAATCGAAGTCGACATCCGTGACCGGCTCCTCGAAGTGGAGCGAGACGTTCTCATGCTCCGCCGCACGCTTGAGAAGAAGCAGATTCAGGTCGCCACGCGAGACAGAGTTGATCGCTTCGCTGGGATCGGAGCTGTACGGGTGGAAGCTTTGGTCCCCCTGGGCCGAATGGATGATCCGGCCACGCATCGGAATGGCCATCGTCTCCATGACCTGTTCACGCAGTCCGATCTGGCCAAGCGCCTCGAGCCCCCTGCTTGAGAGGGCGAGATTGATGGAACGGCCCCCGATGAAGCCCTGGCGACGCGGATCGGAACGGCGTTCGTAGATCGAGACGCGATGCCCGTCCTGCGCAAGAAGGCTCGCGAGCAGGCTGCCGGCGAGGCCGGCTCCACCGATGACGACATGGAGTGGTTCACTCATGGATCAGGTGTTCCGAATCGATCCCCCATGAGCATGGCGAATTTCCAGCAATCATGGAAGCTGTTGTACATCGGGGTCGGCGCGATTCTGACGACATTGGGCGGCCGGAAGTCCGCCACGACTCCGCAATCCTCGATGGTGGCGAATGCCTGTGTGGCATCCCCCTCCACGACGATGGACAGCTGGCAGCCGTGCTCGTCATCCTCTTGAGGAGTGATGATCTGGTATCGACGACCCGGCCTCGATTCCAGCATGGCACGAAGATAGCCCGTGAGTCTCAAGGAGCGTTCTCGAAGGGCGGGCATGCCGACCTGATCGAAGAGTTCAAGTGAGGCTCGCAACGGGGCCATGGCCAGTATGGGTGGATTGCTCATCTGCCATGACTCGACGTTGGGGACCGGTACGAATCGTTCCTGCAGATGCATCTGGAAGCGGGTGTCGGGATCATTGCCCCACCAACCGGCCAACCGTGGAACCTCCGGGTTGGAACCATGGCGTTCGTGGACGAACGCACCCGCGATGGCGCCTGGTGATGCATTGAGGTACTTGTAGGAACACCATGCCGCGAAATCAACATCCCAGTCGTGAAGATTCAGAATGATGTTGCCCGCCGCATGCGCCAGATCGAATCCGACCATGGCTCCGGCACGGTGCCCCGCCTCTGTGATGGCCGACATGTCGAGGACCTGGCCAGTCAGGAAGTTGAGCCCCCCCATCATGACCGTGGCGATTTCGTCGCCATGCTCCTGTATCCGATCGATGATGTCCTGGGTTCTGAGCGTCTGCTCACCCTCGCGGGGGGCGATCTGGACAATCACCTCATCGGGATCGAGGCCTCTGGCCACCACATGGCTCTGAAGACAGTAGATGTCGGATGGGAATGCGGG
>DEYM01000006.1:0-8928 GCA_002364555.1 Phycisphaerales bacterium UBA3158
ATTCCACTGGCGGCCCATCCGATTCATGATTACGGGATGGGCCGTGTAGTCAGGCTCTCGAAGGCCCGATCGACCAGCGATATCGTGACCGATCTCAAATCGGCTCTGGGCGTCGATCATGTGCGAGTCGCCGATGGTGGCATGGACACACATCACGTGGTGGCCTGTTGCCCGGGAGCGGGCGGTGGTCTGGTCGATACCGCACGAGCGGCCGGCGCGACGTTGTTCCTGACCGGCGAGATGCGACATCACGACGTCCTGGCAGCGAAGGCTTCGGGCATGACGATCGTGCTGGCGGGTCATACGAATACGGAGCGAGGGTATCTCCCCACTCTTCGCGATCGATTGGCGGCGGCCATGCCGGCCAGCGATGTCATGATTTCAGATGAAGACCGGACACCCTGGTCGGTTCACTGACTGTCAACAAGTCCAGATGACATCAGAGCGTCACCGTCCTGTCGAACCAGTGTCAGCGATTTGCCTTCTTATCCAGCCATTGCTTGAGTCCATCCAGTTCCGTCTGGTACTCGACGACCGTGACATCATGTCCGGCGTCCGGTTCGGCTTCGTGCCAGTCCCGATGCAATGAAATGAGATTCTCCAGCTTGATCAGATAGCCGTTGTTCTCGGTGCCGTACTGCTGCTTGTGCGAATCGATCGCATAGAGGTAATACGGCTGTGCTTCCGAATATCGATTCATCAACTGGAGCAGTTCGCCGACACTGATACTCAGGTTGATCACCTCGAACTCATTATCAACTTGCCTGGCGGACTCGAGGCACTCTATGAAGTATGACAGGGCAGCGACATAGTTCTTCTGTCTGTAGAACACCTTGCCCATGTACTTCACGAGCCCCTTTGTATAGCCATCCTCATCGCCGTATACACGGCGTGATCGCTCGATTGCCTCGGCGAAGAGGGTCTTGGCTCTCGAGTACTTGTTCGTGATCATCGAGAGGATGCCGATCTGCTTGATGATGTCGATGGTCTCCGGATCGTCCTCTTCCCGAAGCCTGCGACTGATCTCAAGTGCCAGCTTGTATTGCGTATCCGCCTTGTCATACTGCTCGTGAATCAGATTGAGATACCCCAGATTCATCCGAGCCTGAATGGTGTGCGGATGTTCATCCCCCAGGGTCTTCTGCATCATCTCGAGCACATCGATGTAGAGTTTCTCCACCTTGTAGTCCAGGCTATTCAGAAGAGCGACCCGTTCTATCAACACAGGCGACATGTAATCCGTGACACCGACCTGTTCAGTGAGCTGTCCGGCCATCCGGAGAATCTGCGCACTCGATTCCTCGAGCATGATCGCCTCCCGCTCCTGCCTGTTCTTCTCGGAAGCGTAGATCGTGATGATGGCGATCGAGGCGATCAGGACGACGAGCACGATGGATGCCGAAATGGCCACCGCCTTGTGCTTGCGGACGAAACGGCGGAGCTTGTCGATGGCACCCGGGGGTCTGGCTGAAATGGGTTCATCCCGGAGGTAGCGTGAGATGTCCTGGCCAAGTTCGGTGGCACTCTGGTATCGGATGGCACGATTCTTCTGGAGTGCCTTGAAGGTCATGGTCTCGATGTCGCCGCGGAGACTCCGGTTGACCGAGGAGAGACTCGTGGGCTCCTCCTCGCGGATGACTCGTACCGCCTCATGTATGGCGGCATTGCGGATGTCGTATGCGGGCGAGTCCGTCAACAGCTCATAGAGAACCATGCCCAGTGCATAGACGTCGCTGCGTGTATCGATGTCATCGGGATCCGCGTCGCATTGTTCGGGGCTCATGTACTGCAGCGTCCCAATGAGTTGTCCCAGATCCGTTCGCATCGTCGTGACGGCCATGTCGGAATCGGTGCTTCGGGCAACACCGAAATCGATCACCTTGGGTATGCCGTTGCTTGTGACGAGGATGTTTCCCGGTTTCAGGTCGCGATGGATGATCCCCTTCTGATGCCCGTGCTGGATGGCCTCGCACACCTTCGAGAACAGAGCGAGCCGTTCTCTGGTCCCGAGATTCTTGTCCTGCGCATACTCGGTGATCGACTTGGCGTTGGGAATGTATTCCATCGCGAAGTAGGGCTGGCTCAGACCATCACTGTCGTGGGTACCCGCCTCGTAGATCTGGGCGATGTTCTCATGCCGAAGACGTCCAAGGGTCTGCGCCTCGTATTCGAATCGCTTTCGAGCACTTCTGGAGGTCACACCCTTCTTCACGACCTTGAGTGCGACGGATCGTCGTGGTGATTCCTGCATGGCCTTGTAGACCGTCCCCATTCCTCCCTGGCCGATGATCGCGCTGATCTTGTAGGGGCCGATGCTCCGGGGAATCTTCGTAGGCGAATCCATGTCACGAAGAAGCGTGCTCTCGGCCACCGCCTCGTCAGGAAGCTGGGTTTCGATCTCATGACCCTCGGGGGTCTTCGAGTCGGAATCTGGATTTGTTGGCTCAGTTGTCATCTTGTTCCAGGGCTGAGGACACATATCCGGTACATCACATCATGTTAGATCAGTTCAATGGTTCTTGAATCGAATCCACGAGCTGTTCAGGATGAATCATCACGAGGCATCGAGAGAGGCTTTTAAAGCATCCAGACGATCTTTGTAGTCGGCCGATCTGAGATCATGGCCTGCTTCGGGTTCGGAGACATGCCAGAGCTCATGGAAATCCTTCAGGCTGCGCAAGGCCTCGATCGTCAGCGGGTTCGTCGAGCCACCGGTTCGTATTCGAGCAGCCAACCACTCGTCGTACAGTGGGGCCGCCTCTGCAAACTTCTTCTGTTCAGTCAGCAGTGATGCCATCATCTGAATCGACCAGATCGTATTCGGATGTTCATCGCCAAGCGCTTTTCTGAATCCATCCAGTGACTCGGTGAAATAGGGTTCGGCGTCTGTGATTTGACCCTTGTCCTTGAGAAGGACCCCCATGGCATTCACGGTGAAGAGCGTCAGTGGATTCAGGTCTCCTAGATTGCTTCTTCGAATCTCCAGTGTCCTGGCATAATGTGGCATGGCATCGTCATACCGCTGTTGACTGTGCAGGATGACACCAAGTGTGAAACTGGATTTAAGCGTATCCGGGTGTTCAGGTCCAAGTATGTCTCTTCGAGTCTCGTATGTTTCCTTGCAAAGCAGCTCAGCTTCCTTGTAGTTGCCCTGACTGTGCAGGAGTCGAACCTTGTTATTCGCTGCTGACAAGGTGCGAAGATCATCCTCCCCCCAGAGCTTTCGGCTGATTTCCAAGGTCTCTTCGTAATAGGGTCTGGCTTCGTCGAATCTCGCCAATGAGCGAAGCAAAACGCCCATTCCGGCAATCGACTCGAGCGTGTCGGGATCATCGCGGTCAAGCAGATCTAATCGAATGGCCAATGCCTCTTCCTGAGGAGGAATCGCCTGATTTGTGAGTCCGAGACCGACCTGGGTACTCGCGATAGTCTGCAGAAGTTCAGCGCGGACCAATGGTTGATCCACGAGTTCGGTATCGATCAGTTGAAGTGTACGTTCGAGAATCTGATCGTTGATCAGGCTCAAGGCGATACCCGTGAAGTCGATGCCATTCAATCTGGAGACATCACCATCGAATGCCTTGAGTACTCTATTTCGCAGTGATGCACCCATCATGGTGAGGTCAAGACCCGAGATCTGGTCAGTCTGGAATTCGGTGACCGTCTCCAGACTTCTGGTTTTTTCTTCCGCCTGGGATCTGGACAGTTCAGCGGCATCACGTTGATGACTCGCTTCGACTGCGAATACGATCGAGATCATCGTGGCGGCAATGAGCGCCAGAGCCACGACACCAGTGGCGATTGATGCCGCCTTGTTCTTTCTGATCAGTCTTCTGAACTGTTCAGTTCTGGTCGGAGGCCTTGCCATGATCGGCTCATCGGCAAGGTATCGACGGAGATCCTCCGAGAGATCCCCCACGGACTGATAGCGTTGATTGCGTTCCTTCTCCAATGCCTTCAGGCAGATGGTTTCAAGATCACCGCCAAGTCTTGCATTTATATCGCTCAACCTACGAGGCTGGGTCTCTCGAATGAGCCTTCCGGCCTTCGTCAGACTGGCGCCGGTGAGGTCGTAGGGCAACTCGTCGACAAGCAGCTGATAGAGGATGACCCCAAGGGCATACACATCGCTTCTTGTGTCGAGATCGCCTGGATCGAGTTCGACCTGCTCGGGACTCATGTACTGAAGCGTTCCGATGAGTTGGCCCGCTTCTGTTGCCAGCGTGGCGGTAACGGAATCGCTTTCCGTGCTCCGAGCCACGCCGAAGTCGATGATCTTTGGATGGCCCTCCGCATTAACCAGAATGTTCCCTGGTTTCAGGTCACGGTGTATGACACCACGCCGATGACCGTATTCAATACCTTCACACAAGCATCGAAAGAGCTTCAGACGAGCCGTGACATCAAGCGAATTGTCGCAGACGTAGTCACCCAATTCCTTGGCGCTCGAGACATATTCCATCGCGAAGTAGGGTCGAGCACCGGAGCCATCATCGAAGGTACCGGCTTCGTAGACCTGGGCAATGGCGGGATGCTGCAAACGGCCAAGTATCTGGGCCTCGAATTCAAAGCGTCTGAGCGCCTTTCTCGAGACGACACCGGCATTCATGATCTTGATGGCGACATCACGTCTGGGATTTTCCTGCTGTGCCAGGACCACGGTTCCCATGCCGCCTGCCCCGATGGGGCGTTTGACCTTGTAGGGTCCTATGTCGCGAGGAATTGAGGTATCAACGACTTCATTCGACTTGTCGATGATCGTCGCGTCATCGGACGATGGAGAGTCCATGTGCACAGTCGCGTCATTGTGAGATTCTTCAGGCATTTGTGATGCGTGATCCATGAATCACGAGAATAGCAGACATCGGTTTGAATCCGCTCTCGGGGAGAACAACATCCGTCTGGGTTGCTATTTGGATTCGATGACGACGGCTGTTCCGTAGCAAAGGACTTCCGAGGCGTCCGATGCCACTTCCGACGATTCGTATCGCAGGCCGACGACGGCGTTGGCCCCGAGTTCCCGGGCGTGCTGAAGCATCTCCTGCATCGCCTCCATCCGAACATCCTCGCACATGGATTTGTAGGCGCCTATCCGACCTCCGACGATCTTCTTCAGACCACCCATCAGCCCCTGGGTGATTGTTGGAGCTCGGACGACGATTCCGCGTACGAGACCCTTGTATTCCTTGATTCGGTAGCCTTCGAAATCGAACGTGGTGGTGCAGACGATATTGGTTGTTTCCATTCGAGAACCTCCTGATGGGTATGGTACAAACGACCCGCCTCAGCCTATCCTGTGTTGGATCATGACGCGTTCACTCCACATCAAGGCGCCTGCCAAGCTCAATGCCGCCCTGTCCGTCGGCCCACCGACCGACGATGGAATGCATCCCATCTGTTCCTGGATGTTGACGATCGATCTCCACGATGAGATGACTCTGACCTCGTTGGAGCCGGATCGTCTCTCTCGGTACGCGATCATGTGGCATGACGATGCCCTGCAGCGAAGGGACATCGACTGGTCTCTTACCACGGATCTCGCTGTTCGAGCACATCAAGCCATCGAGCGACATGTCGGTCGTCCGCTCCCGATCCAGATGAAGCTCGAGAAGAGAATTCCCCTTGGCGGCGGCCTTGGTGGAGGCTCCAGCGATGCAGCTGCCATGCTGCGTGGACTCAACGAGCTCTTCGAACTGTCGATCAACGATGAAGTCATGGAGAAGATCGCCGCTGGGTTGGGATCGGATGTTCCATTTCTCGTTCGCGGCGGCAGCGCGATGGTCGAGGGAACCGGGGAACGACTCGAACATCTGGAAACGATCCCCGAAGTCCATGCCGTGCTGATCCTCCCTGAAATGGGCTGTGCAACGGCCTCGGTGTATCGCATGCTGGATGACATGGATCCGACGGCAGTCGATGCTTCCGCGGTCCGTTCACTGGTCAGAAGCGGGTTCGACACTCGTCGACTCTTCAATGATCTGGCTGAGCCTGCCCTGGAGGTCGGTGTCGGCCTCCGGGCCATTCGAGACGAGCTTGCCGAACTGGCCGGATCACCGGTTCATGTCAGCGGAAGCGGTTCGACACTCTTCATCACCTGCGATGATGCCGTCGCAGCGACCGCGTTGTCGGCCCGAATAACAACCACCATGGGACTTGCCACGATTCCAGTCTCTGCAATCGAGCAGGGAAAAGGTATCTTGAGCAGTCCATCCTGAAAGACGACCAACCGCTCGACGAGCGAATCATGAGAAGGAAAGAGATGACCCAGTATCCACCACCAAATGATTATGTTCCCGTAACCCTTGATGCCTCCAACTGGGAGGTGCTGGCGCCTCTCTACAAGGGTCTCTTGGAACGCCCGTTGAGCTGTGCAGGCTGTCTGGAATCACTGCTTGTCGATCGCAGCGAACTCGATGCCGCGGCCAGTGAATCCGCAGCCAGTCTCTACATAGACATGACCTGCCATACGGATGACGAATCGATCACCAGTAGATATCTCGATCATGTCCGGGAAGTCCAGCCGAATCTGAAGGAGGCGGGATTCCAGCTTGACCGACGAATCGTCCAATCCCCCTATGTCGATGACCTCGACAAGGATCGCTATGGAGTTCTCATCAGGAACATGGAAGCGGACGTGAACCTCTTCCGAGAGGAGAACATTCCCATCCAGACCAAGGACACCGAGCTTGGAACCAAGTTCGATGAGATATGTGGTGCCATGTCCGTCGAGTTCCAGGGTGAGGAATACACGATGCCCCAGATGGGCAAGTTTCTCCTGAAGGACGATCGTTCAATACGAGAAGGTGCGTGGGCGGCCAGTCTCAACCGGCGATACCACGATCATGAGGCGATCGACACGATCTACGACGAGATGATCGAGATCCGGAATCGGATGGCGCTCAATGCCGATTGCGAGGATTTCCGGGACTACATGTTCAAGGCCATGCATCGGTTCGACTACACCCCCGCGGATTGCGAATCCTTCCATCAGGGTGTCGAGAAGGTCTGTGTTCCCCTGCAGCATGCGGGAAACCGAGAACGCAAGGCGGCGCTCGACGTGACATCCCTTCGACCATGGGATCTCGAAGTCGACGCGAAGGGTCGAACTCCGTTGATCCCCTTCAAGGATGATGCCGAACTGGTCACAAAGACCTCCGGTCTCTTCCATCGAATGGATTCCGGTCTGGGCGAGATGTTCGACAGGCTTCGTGGAGGCGGCTGTCTTGATCTGGAAAGTCGCAAGGGCAAGGCGCCCGGTGGCTATCAGTACAACCGCGACCGGACTCGTGTCCCGTTCATATTCATGAATGCAGCCGGTCTCCAGCGTGATGTCGAGACGATGATTCACGAGGCCGGGCATGCGTTCCATTCCATGCTCAGTGAAGATGAGCCACTTCTGTCCTATCGCCATTCGCCAATCGAATTCGCCGAAGTGGCATCGATGAGCATGGAGCTTCTGGCACATCCGTTCCTCGACGAGTTCTACTCCGAGGAGGAAGCCAATCGCGCTCGACGTCAGCATCTGGAGGGCGTTGTGAATTCGCTCTGCTGGATCGCGACGATCGATGCCTACCAGCACTGGATCTACACCCATCCGAACCACGACCGTGACCAGCGGGACATCTACTGGCTGGAGCTGCACGCACGCTTCGGTCCCGATGTCGACTGGTCGGGTTACGAGGCCCAGCGAGCCAAGTTCTGGCAGAAGCAGCTGCATCTGTTCGGTGTCCCCTTCTACTACATCGAGTACGGAATCGCGCAGCTTGGCGCGCTTCAGCTGTGGGGTCAGTACCGCCGCGATCCCGAGAAGGCGCTAGCCAACTATCGAAAAGCGATGACGCTTGGTGGATCACGAACCCTTCCGGAACTCTTCAAGGCGGCCGAACTTCGATTCGATTTCGGTCCTGGAACCATGACGTTGCTGATGCAGGATGTGCAGGAGGCGTTGGCGGAACTGCCGGCCTGATCACAAATGACCGATATCCCACATATGGATCCCGAGTCGTTCAGGCGTCATGGTCATGAAGTCATCGACTGGCTGGCTGACTATCTGTCCGATGTCGAATCCCTGCCCGTGATGTCGTCGGTCCAGCCCGGTGATGTATCCGGAAAGATTCCATCGCATCCTCCGGAATCAGGTGAGGCATTCAGCAGCATCATGTCCGATCTCGATCGGATCGTGATGCCCGGTATCACCCACTGGCAGTCGCCCAACTGGTTTTCCTACTTTCCGTCGAACTCCTCCGGTCCATCGATTCTGGCCGATCTCGTCTCCAGTGGGCTTGGTGTGCAGGGCATGCTGTGGTCCACCAGTCCAGCGTGCACCGAAATCGAAACGCGGATGCTCGATTGGATGGCGGAACTCCTGGGTCTGGGCGATCGATTCCTGTCGACGGGAACAGGTGGCGGTGTCATCCAGGACACGGCCAGTTCGGCGGGGGTCTGCGCCATGATCGCGGCCAGGGATCGGGCGACCGGTGGCGTATCGTCCTCCGAGGGTGGATCGGGTCATGGAACACTCGTCGCCTATACGTCCACACAGGCCCATTCCAGTATCGAGAAGGCAGCGGGCATCATCGGCATCGGCCGAAGGAACCTCCGATTGATCGATGTCGATGAGACATTCGCCATGTGTCCCGAGTCGCTTCGCAAGGCGATCGAGGCGGATCTGGCAGCAGGCCTCCGTCCCTTCTTCGTCAGTACGACGATCGGAACGACTGCTTCCGGGGCGTTCGATCCGCTCGAACAGATCCGCGACATCTGTCATGAGCATGGCTTGTGGTTCCACGTCGATGCGGCCATGTTCGGAACAGCGGCCTGCTGCGAGGAATTCAGATGGATTCAGACAGGATGCCAGGACGCCGACAGCTACACGATGAATCCCCACAAGTGGATGCTCGTGAACTTCGACTGCAACTGTCTCTGGGT
>DEYM01000006.1:9348-16247 GCA_002364555.1 Phycisphaerales bacterium UBA3158
GACTACCGGGACTGGCAGATACCCCTGGGCCGTAGATTCAGAGCCCTGAAGCTGTGGTTCGTGCTGCGGCACTACGGAGTGCGGGGAATCCAGACCATGGTCCGTGATCACGTCGCCATGATGCAGGAGCTGGTCGATTGGATACGTCGAGATGACAGGTTCGAACTCATGGCACCGGCACCGCTCACACTGGCATGCTTCTCGCACGTGGATGGTGACGAACGAACGCAGTCCATAATGGAGGCCGCCAACGCCACCGGCCAGGCTGCGTTCAGCCATGCGACCCTCAACGGCAGATACGTCATCAGATTCAGCATCGGACAGTGGCGGACCAACCGCGCCCATGTCAAAGCGGCCTGGGAACTTCTTCAGTCGCTCAGCGCTTCTTGAGTGCCTTGGCCAACTGCTTGTCGTTGGTGCAGATGGTGAAGAGCTTGTCCAATCTCACCATCTTCAGAAGCTGCTCGAGCTCGGACTTCACACCACCCATCACGAGATTCATCTTCCTACTGGCGGCCTGACTTCTGATATCCACAAGCATGCCTATGCCCATGCTGTTCATGAAGGTCACTTCGCTCATGTCGACCAGGAGATGACGAGAGTCCTTGTCCGTTTCCAGTGCGGCCTTGAATGCCTGGACGATGATCTCCGATTCACGCTGGCCAATATTGGGTCCGACCATCCTGGCAATCAGCACGGCGCCGTCGTTTTCGAAGTTGACGAAAAGCGAAGTGCCCTCGGATTGTGATGGTGTTGACACCGGTGAACTCCCCTGAATGGACCGTCATGACGGTCGTAAGTGGTGAACAACTAGGATAGCTGGAATTGCATTTTCAGTCGATCTCGATTCGGTCCAGAAGCGCCTGAATATCCTCTAGGAGGGCCCAGGCGGTCTGATACCGTTCCGAGGGTTTCTTGGCCAGGCACAGACGAATGACCGTCGAGCAGTCACCAGCCAGTGAAGGGCAGATCGTTCCGGGATTCGGAATCTCCTCGGAGCATTGAGCTTCAAGCACTTCATCCACGGTCGAGTAGTGGTTGAAGGGAGGCTGCCCCGTCGCCAGATGGTAGAAGGTGCCACCCAGTGCATAGAGATCGCTTCGATGATCGACCGGTTCCGCCCGGCATTGCTCCGGACTCATGTAGTGCGGGGTACCGACGATTCGATTGTCTCCACTCAGGTCGGTCGTGTTGGCTGCCATGGCCAGACCGAAATCGCTGAGCTTGCCTCTGCCATCGCCATCCAGCAGGATATTGTCGGGTTTGATGTCCCTGTGGATCATGCCTCGCTTATGAGCGGCACCGAGCCCCAGACAGGCATCGCGGATGATCGAAAGGCACTTGTGGTAATCGATCGACCCTGATTCCTTGAGCATGTTCCCCGCGGTATCTCGACACAATTCCATGACCAGATACATCGATCCGTCGAATTCCCCCACGTCGTGGATACCCACTGTCTGAGGATGATTCAATCGAGCCATCGTCCGTGCTTCGATCATGAACTGGTTGCGTACGCTGTCGATCCGTCCCGAGTGCAGCCCCAGCATCTTGATGGCGACATCGCGTTCAAGCAGCTCGTCGGTCGCCCGGAACACGACGCCCTGCATGCCGGCTCCCAGAATCGACTGCAGATGGTATCGACCGAGATTCGTTCCCACCATCGATTGGGGACTGCTCGGATCGGGAACGATGACGGGACCTACCGTATCGGCATCCGTGATGATGACCGTTTCATCCAATGATGGAATCAGTGGTGATTCCGCCACGATGGTGGCAACCAGATTGACGGCATCGGGATCCTGGAAGAACGCGTTGTTGAGGGCATGGGCGCATCGTGTCGCGAGCTGTCCGGCGATAATCTCCGATTCGGCCGTGAAGGATCCATGCTTCCGATTCAGTACCTGTGCGACTCCGATCGGATCGCCCTTCTGATCGTGCAGTGGAAAACAGAGTACGGAATGCGTCTCGTAACCGGTCTTGCGATCGAATTCGGGATTGAATCGATCATCTTCATAGGCATCGATAATGTTGAGCAACCGGTTCATTCCCAGAGCGGCGCCAGCCAGCCCCTCATCGGCGCTCATCCGGATCAGCGGTGATGAATCGCCTTCCTCGAGATCTCCATGGGCCACGACCGTCAGAAGTTCATGTCGATCGGAATCGTATCGAAAGACAGAAGCCCGCTCCGCCTGGAGCGCATCCCGAAGGATGTCGTTCATCGTTCGCAACATCGCGGCACCACCGAGACCGCTTGTCGCCTGTTCCAGTTGTCTGTCGATTGCGGGAAGATCGATCTGCCGGAGGGCATCGAGCGGTTTGATCTGCCCATTGGTTCCCTCTGGATCTGACATGAGCCGGAGAATCGACTCGACACGTCCAGCCATGATTCCCAGATTGATGGGCTTGGTGAGGTAATCCGCAACGCCTCTTTCGAATGCCCGGACGATCTGATGAGTCTTGTCTCTGGCAGACGCGGCGATCACTGGTGTGGCCTGGTCCTGCTTGCCAAGCCAATCGAGAAAGGACATGGAACCATCGGCATCGGCATCCAGAACGATCAGATCGAACGATTCCGAACGAATCTCATCCTTGGCTGATTCCGGACTTTCTGCCGTGAGCACCACATGACCCAGTGAATGGAGACTCATGGCGAGCATTCTTCTGACAAGCTCGTCCGGCTCTACAACGAGAATCCGTCCTATCAGAGGAGTGTTGCCCTTGGTGCCCTTGGTGACCTGGGACGACTTGTCGGGAGTATCAGCCATGAAGCAATGCTAAACGATAGAGTGTTCGAGGTGATGATCAAGAAACCAAGACATGGTGGTGGATGGCCAGCGGTTCTTTATACCCTGCGAACGGCCCGGGCAACAGGAGGTCTGTGGCGGATGTGGCGAGCTCTGCGTAGCCGCAACGCCTGCAAGACCTGCGCATTGGGAATGGGTGGTCAGCGTGGTGGAATGGTCAACGAGAAAGGCCATTTTCCGGAAGTCTGCAAGAAATCCGTACAGGCAATGGGTGCCGATCTCCAGCCCGGCATCGATTCCTCCCTCATCGAGAGTCTCTCATTCGATCGAATGGCCAAGCTGACTCCGAGGGAAATGGAGCGGCTCGGGCGACTGACCACTCCGTTGATGGCGGGTCCCATGGATCTGGCCTATCGGCCGGTCAGCTGGGACGAGGCCATCAAGCATGTCGTTGGAGCCATGAAGACGGCTCCTCCAGATGAATCCTTCTTCTATCTCAGTGGCCGCTCGTCGAATGAAGCCGCATTCCTCATGCATGTGTTCGCGAGGCTCTGGGGAACGAACAACGTCAACAACTGCTCCTACTACTGTCATCAGGCGTCTGGAGTCGGTCTCGCCAGCGTGACCGGTTCCGGAACGGCCACGGTCACGCTCGATGATCTGGATACATCGGATCTCGTCTTCCTGATCGGTGCCAATCCGGCATCAAACCATCCAAGACTCATGAGTTCTCTCATGAGGCTCAAGAGACGTGGTGGGAAGGTGATCGTCATCAACTCGATGCGCGAACTGGGACTCGAGCGATTCAAGGTCCCCAGCAGTGTTCGAAGCATGCTCCGGGCTACGCGCATCTCGGATCTGTACATGCAGCCCAATATCGGTGGCGATGCGATGCTGCTCACGGGTCTGACCAAGGCGGTCATCGAGCAGGATGCGGTCGACGAGGCCTTCGTCTTCCATCACAGCGAGGGCTGGGATGATCTTGTCGAGGTCGTCAATCGGACCAGCTGGGAGCAGATCGTCAGGGAAAGCGGCGTATCACGGGAACAGATCCAGAAGGCCGCTGGTCTCTATGCCAAATCGAAGGCCAGCATCTTCTGCTGGGCGATGGGTGTGACGCATCATGCCAATGGTGTCCAGAACATCCAGCACATCGCCAATCTGGCCATATCCAGGGGAATGCTGGGTGCTGAAGGTCGCGGACTCATGCCATTGCGGGGTCACTCCAATGTGCAGGGCATCGGAAGCATGGGGGTTGTGCCGGAACTCAAGGCGCCGTTCCTGAAAGCGATGCAGGACAGATTCAACGTCAAGCTGCCGACTCGAAAGGGACTCGACACGCTGGGATGCATGGAGGCGGCCGCCAGCGGAGACATCCGACTGGCGTGGTGCCTGGGCGGCAATCTGTGGGGTTCCAATCCTGATCACGCCTTTGCCGCACGCGCCATGTCGTCCATCGACACGGTTGTCCATCTGAATACGACACTCAACCCCGGACATGTCCATGGCCGTGGTCGACATACCATCGTCTTCCCCGTACTCGCTCGAGACGAGGAACCGCAGTCGTCCACGCAGGAGAGCATGTTCAACTATGTCCGTGTCAGTGATGGCGGATCGCCTCGTCATGATGGCCCACGCGCCGAAAGTCAGGTCATTTCCGAGATCGCTCAGCAGGTAATGGATGAATCATCACCGGTTGACTGGAAGGAAATGGGAGATCATGCCGCCATTCGAAGGGCCATTGCGGCGGTTGTCCCCGGATACGCCTCCATCGCGGATGTCGATCATCAGGAGAAACCGGAGGACAAGGAGTTCCAGATCGATGGCAGAACGTTCCACAAGCCCTTCTTCAAGACACCAACCCAGCGAGCAGTCGTCCATCCTCTGATCCCCGATTCACCGGCTGCGATCGAGGATGACCAGGTTCGATTGATGACTATTCGAAGCGAAGGCCAGTTCAACACGGTCGTCTACGAGGAACACGATTTCTATCGTGGCCAGGATCGACGCGACATCATCATGATGAACGAGCAGGATCTTCGACGCATGAACATCCAGACAGACGACCGAATCATGGTCTCGACGGAAACGGGACGAATGGAAGTCGTTGCCAGAGCGTTCGATCTGCCACCGGGCAATGCCGCCATGTACTACCCGGAAGCCAATCTGCTGGTTCCGCGTCGGGTGGATCCGGCGTCGCGAACACCATCCTTCAAATGCGTCGTCGTGACCATTTCGAAGATGTGATCACGGTGTGCCCGGGCAACTGCCCCAGGAAGCGATGACGATCAGGATATCGTTGACATTCGTCACACCATCCCCGTTGACGTCTGAATCCGAGTCCAGCTGGTTGTATCCAGCCAGAACAGTCAGCACATCATCGACGTTCACGACATTGTCGCCCGTGATATCACCCGGGCAGGACACCTCGATGGTTCCGACCCATGTCTGCCAACCCTTGTCTCCATTGGAGAATTCCTGCACGTATTCCCCGACGATCCAGAACGTCGAGTTGTCGAGAGGATCGACGGCGATATCGAAGTAGTCGCCCCATCGACCTTCCGTGCCGGCATTTCCCTGAGCGAGCTGCACAGGTACACCCATCGTCCCGGCTGGATCGCCGGAGCGACGAGCCGTCGCCTGTATCGATGCATATTCGGACGCCAGGGACTTGGCGAACACCATCGCGGCGTCGCCATATCGATTGACGGCGATGGCTGGGAAGAATGTGAACACGTCACTTCCCAGATCCACATCCCCCGATTCAGCCAGTACCGGTGTCCCTGATGGAAAGTTGTTGGTGTCGATGTGGTACCAGCGTGACTTCGTGTTGTTGTTCGTTCCTCGAACAGCATGGGCGGTCCAGAGTCCGCTGTCGTTCCACGTCACGTTCATGATGCGTCCATCCAGCGTCGACAGGTTGCCTCCACCCAGATTGGGTGCATCCTGATTGGGATTCTCCGCATTGGGTACGTCAACCTCGCTCGTGACCAGCTGTGGCGGAATGGTGTCGGTCGTCAGGCTCTGGATCTTCAGACGACTGCTACCCGCTCTGGAAACGAACAAGGGCGCACTTCTGGGATCGAGGCATTGGGCCACCTGAACGGACGCACTGCTCCCATCAAGGAAGTCCTGGAAGACGATCGGATTGCCCGACGACATCGGAGCCTTGGGATATCGACGGTAGATGGCGCCGGCGAATCCTCCCGAGAAACCGAACAGATTGCAGGTCACGTAGAAGGAGTTGCTGTCGAAGCCGAAGCCGGGATAGTCCGGCCAGTATTCATTGCCATCAACAGTGATGACGGACCATGTCCTGTACTTGTACCAGATGCCGTTTGGATCACTGTCATCCGAGATCGCAATGGTCATCCATCCCTCGTTCTGATCCTGGTAGACCTCGAGCGCAAGAACGACGAAACGATCGATGGAGGCGTCATAGAAGCACTTGGGATCGAATGTGAATCCACCAGCACCGACATCCTCGAAGAATCCCGGATCCCCCGTCTCATCGAGATTCGCGATGAACTGCTCGTTGCCGTCCCGGTCATAGAAGGCGATGGCCATGTTGACCGTGACGACGACATGTTCCGGACCCACTGCGATGTTCGGATCCGGTGGTGTCCAGGGTGTCTGGTAGATCGCTGGAAAGAGAGGACCCGCATCGACCCGCGACTGCCTCAGCAGTCCACCGGCTTCGAGCCGATTGGGTGGATCCTGAGGGAGCGACTTGTCGCGTTTGTGGGCGGGAAGCACCTTGCCGGGCCTTCGGGTATCACCACGCCATGGAGGCGCTTGTCCATTGGTGGCATTGAACGTTCGTGTATCGATGATCGTCGGCACCACGGACGTCTTGGCATATCCATCGCCCAGATCGATCGTTGGCAGCTCCACGGTTCCCCTGGTTCTGCCTTTCGGGAGTCCATCGGCGACCGGATGTGCCGGCAGGATCATGGTGCGTTTCGCTTGCTGACAACCCCAGGCTCCGAAACCAAATGGAATCAGAAAGGCAATGAATGTGAGCAGGACGATTGATCGAGGACTCTTCACGGACAACTCCTTGAGCTTGGACATCAATTGGATGCATTAGCCTCAGTTTAGATCTATCAACGGATCATAGACTCTACATAGCTCCGCCAGTCGGATGGATTGTTG
>DEYM01000093.1:0-590 GCA_002364555.1 Phycisphaerales bacterium UBA3158
CCGCCCGTGTTCGACGTGCCGTATTCACCTTCCGGATACAGGACGGACAGGGCGAGGTTACGGCCATCATCCGTTTCGACGATGCTGATTCGTCCATCGTCCACACCCTGTGACCAGGTCGGTACCTGCCAGTCCTCATCGAGCATGTCCTCGTCGTAGAGGCCGGTGGTCCTATGCTCGAAATCCTGCTCGAAGATGACCGTTGGTTCGATTGAATCGCACTCTCCCCAGGCGTCGATCATCGTCAGGATGTCGCCGACATCGACCAGACCGGATCCGTCGATGTCGCTGGGGCAAGGAGGCTCGCAGGAGCCCCAGTCCGAAAGCGCCTGAAGGATATCGGTGGCATTGATCACGCCATCCTGGTTGGCGTCACCGGTGCATTGTGCTGCCGAGGGCATGGTTGTGCCAACCATGATCAGCATGGCTGCGAGTAGTCCTGTCTTCATGTCGTCTCCCAGATGGCGATGTGATCGCCTGCTTGTTCCATTGGCATTCTGGGATGAAAAGGAAAGCGGACAGGCACCAAGTGAATAATTTTCACTCACTTGATCATCGAAGTATTCAAATGAAATCCGGAAAGCGGTCTG
>DEYM01000093.1:929-4976 GCA_002364555.1 Phycisphaerales bacterium UBA3158
GGGATCACGAGTTGTCGTCGCAGACTCTGCCCCAGTTGTTCACGACGGCGAGGATGTCGGCGACATCGAATACCCGATCGTTGTTGGCGTCCAGTTCCGGGTAGTAGAACCCCTCCCATTCGGCCAGCAGAAGCAGCAGGTCGTTGATGCCGACTTCTCCATCGTTGTCTATGTCGGTCGAGCACCAGCAGCTCTGGGTGAACGTGTTCGTCCCGTCGTCGACGATCCCCTCAAATGCATAGTCATGGAAGAAGTTGCCGCAGAAGAGCGTGTTGCTGACCGGTATCGGGTTGGATTCCGAGAGGAATCCCGCCAGTATTCCGGCGCCTGTGTAGCCATAGTTGTCCTGGAAGCTGGATTGATCGATCGTCATGGCATGGGCGCCAGTGATGGCCAGCCCACCGCCTTGTCCGAATCCGTACACGGATCCGGAGTTACGTATGAAGTCGGTGTTCGTCACATTCCCGGGCAAGGGGCTTGATTCATCTTCCACGGCGGTGATGCAGATACCGCCGCCTTGCCAACCAGCCAGGTTTGCATTGAACAGCGAGTTGCTCACGAAGAGGGGGGTTCTATCGACATGTATGCCGCCGCCTTCCCAGGCCTGGTTATCGAGAAAGAGGCAGTTCTCGACGGTCATGTCCGCTGCATAGGAGGCATACAGGGCGCCACCCCTATTGGCGGTGTTGCCCGTGAATCTGCTGTTGCGTACATCCAGGCTCGTGTAGTAGCCGCAGATGGCTCCTCCGATCGAATCACTGTCGAATTCGCCGATCGTCAAGGCATTGTTCTCGAAGACGCATCGATTGATCTGGACATCGGTGAACTCGGCATAGACGGCACCACCACGGATGATCCCGAAGATATTGGAGCCGGTTCCGTTTCTGAAGGTCATGTCCTCGATGGTCACGGGTTCGCCGTAGCAGACCACCAGGCTCCAGTCCTGGCCTGCTCCATCGAGGATCGTCTTGTCGGCCCCATCACGTCCACGAAGCGTGACGCCGGAAAGTCCCCAGACTCTTTGTTTCCAATTGCCCGGTGCCAGATCGATGATGTCCCCCTGCGATGACGCATCGGCTGCCTCCTGTATGGTGGCATAGTCCTCTGGAACCCTGAGCACTTCGGCCAAGGCGATGCGCGTTCCACCAAGAACCGTCAGAATGGCAACGATTGCTGGTAGGAAGCATCCCATGATGTGTTCTCTCCGGGGTGGGTCTCTTGGGCTGATCAGGCTCTCTGAATGACAGCAATGGATCTCCAAGTACTCATCTTCCCAGCACTGGAGCCTTCAATCAAGGCTTATCTATCTCAAGGCTGTCTTGAGGGGTCTCTGATGAGTCTTTGGAGGTATTCCCGATCTCCGCCCATGGAGAACCCTTCTTGTAGTCAGAGGGCCTGTAACCAGGCCTGTGGGCCCCAAACCCGAAGGGTGTCGGCTCCCAGGGACCGACGATGGGGGCCTCGAGACCTGAATCCGGTATCTGGCCCGTATCCCCAAGCTGCCAGAGTACGGAATTGGCAAAGAGCGTTCTCAGCCCTTCGTTGGACCAGTCTTCGGCCGTGCCCATCGTCGTGACGAATAGCCGTTGGCTCGAGTTGGAGTTCATCAGACGTTCACGAACCCAGGCGATGGGAATCATTGGTTCGTTCTGCTTGCCTTGAACTGGTGGATCCTCCGGATCCATGCCATCGATGACGGCACCTCTCAGAAGTATCGTGCTGTCCGATGGAAGACCGCGGATGCCGTAGACATCGGTTGGGCCAAACACATCGTCGACACCTCTGAGCACGGGGTGATCGGCATTGGAAGCCTCGACGACTCCTCGTGTGGCCTGGCTTCCATGATGCCCGTGATGTGACACCCAGGTCTCTCCCAGAATCTCGCCGCCGAATCCCCCGGGGGGATCATCCGAATTCCATGACCAGCTGGCGAAGGGGCTCTCTTCATTGTCTTCGTACAGGAAAGCATGGGTTGAAGTCCTGATTCCAGTGACGGGTTTTCCACTTTCGACATGTGCGACGACGGGCCGCATGGCTTCGTCGGAGAGTTCCCTGAAACGAAGAAAGAGGACGAGGAGATCGGCCTTGTCGATGAGATGCGTTCCGGGAATGTGGTTCTGTTCATCGGGATCGACCAGTCCGGTTTCGGGATCCTGGCTGAATAGGATGATGCATTCGAATCCATGCCGATTCATCATCCTGGCAAGCATCGGCAGGGCCTCTTCGGATCTGTACTCTTCATCGCCAGCCATGAAGACGATTCTCCTGCCCTTGCCGGGCTCGATCGTCTCCTGTCCTGGAAGCATGATCCAGCGAACGTCCTGTTCCTCTGTTGATTGAGGCGTTTCGATGTCTTCAAGTGTTGCCATCAGTGTGAGGACGCTCAGGAATAGTGTCAATGTCATCATCATCAAATGGTAGCGGCCATGATTGATCGATAAAAGAAAACTGCCCAGTCCTTGTGGACTGGGCAGTTGGGATAGCAGTCGTTGTAGAGCGGTTGTCTTCTATCAGCAGCTATCGCCATAGATGGCGATGACTTCGAGGAGGTCATTGACATCCGTGGTTCCATTGCCGTCGACATCTCCCTCGGACGTTCCCCATGCACTGATCAGTGCGAGGACGTCGTTGACTCCGATGGTGCTGTCGCCATCGAGATCGCCAGGGCATGGCTCATCAGCACAGATGTCATCGAAGGAGTTGCCTCCGCCATCTGTCCATCCGATACCGATGGTGTCGTGGCTGTTCCCGCAGAACACGTTGTCCTGGACCGTCACATTGCCTGTGCTGAAGATCACGTAGTTGGACGTGGACGTGTTGTCGCGGATGATGCAGTTCTTGATGGTCGGGGAGCCGTTGATCTTGGCTGCCGAGCCAACCGAAGTGAGCCCGTCTCTGAGGGTGAAGCCATCGATAGTCGAGGACCCGCTGTTGAGCATGTTCAGGACAGGTCCGTTGTCACCGGCACTGATGATCGTGCTTTCAGGACCAGATGCACTGACAAGAGTGAGATTCTGGCCATCGAAATTCAGTGATTCCGTGTAGGTTCCGGCTTCGACGACAAGCGTATCACCGTTGATGGACTCATCCAGAGCACTCTGGATGGTCTGGTACTGGCCGTTGGGGCCCACTGTGAACGTCTCGGGAGGACGTACGGAATAGTCCATGAAGTTCATGTTGTAGATGTCGAGATTATTGCCGGCGCCATTGCTGCCTGGCTCCTGAGCGAAGCAGGTGAATGTCAGGAGATCCGTGTTGCTCAGGGCAGTCGAGTTCAGCGGGAACGTGTGTTCCATGGTCTGGGACTGTCCAGCTGAAAGCGAGATCGTCTGCATGGGCATATGGTCGAAGTGGGTGTCGTAGTAGTAGCTCGCCGAGCAGTTTGGATAGCAGCTATCGGCATCAAGAGACATGTGGCAATGAACGACCATGCTGCGAGTTGGTGCATTGCTGTCGGCCGTCAGGGTCATGGTCACCTTGTACGAATTGCCAACGGGCTCGCCAATCAGGTCAATGTTGAGCTGCGAGGAGACATTGAGTCTCTGATTCAGGATGTTCTGGAAAGAGACGTAGTCTCCGGCCTCGCCGCTGGTTCCAGACTTTTCCCAGACGCCATCTACCTGAACGTGAGGAATACCGGTCACGTTGTAGAAATCAGCTCTGCTTTCGCAATGAGTTGCATCGAAGCCATAAGAGCTGTTGAAGACATGCATCTGAATCGACTGCATTGTGTTCGGGTTTTCATCGGTGAGTTGGGCAATTGCATTGCCAGTACTCTGGCATGGTCCACACCAGGAAGCTGTGTGCTGCTCGAACATGACTGTTCTCTGGGCTCCAAGGGCTACTGTGGCAGCAATCGCAGTTGATGCGATTCCCGTCTTTGCAAGCGTACTAAGTTTCATCTTTGTCTCCTCGAGTCAGATGTTAATTGTTGTCCCCGCAGTTCAGCGTTCCAGTAAGGACGTTCAATGCAGTGACCATAAAAAGGCAGGCTTTCAAACGAATGAAAGCCTGCCGTGGTTTCGAATTCAGTCTTCGTCGTCCCAT
>DEYM01000104.1 GCA_002364555.1 Phycisphaerales bacterium UBA3158
CCGAAGGCATCGTTGACATAGATGTCGCCGAGTTTCGACAGGGCCTTGGCGAACTCCGGATCATTGCGTTTCTCTCCAGGATGAAAACGCAGATTCTCCAGAACCAGAATCTCCCCATCAGCCAACGAGGCGACGGCCTCCTCGACCTCCTTGCCGATGCAGTCGCCGACGAAATGCACGGCATGCTTCTTCCCGATGAGCGATCTGAGGCAGTCTGCCGCAGGCTTCAAGGAGAACGCCGGCTCGTATCCGTTCCCCGACGGCCTGCCCAGATGGCTGGCCAGAACAAGTCGGCCTCCATTCTCCACGACATGCTCGATGCTCGGTAGAGCCATGCGAATCCGTCGATCATCCAGCACACTTCCGTCCTGATCGAGTGGGACGTTGAAGTCGACTCTCATGAAAACACGTTTTTGGTCAATGGCAAGATCATGAATGGACTGTTTGTTCATTACATTGGCTCCCGACACGTACCGTACCGTGATCCGCGACGCCTCATTACTCCAATCGGGAACATCCAGACCACAATCGTGAATTATGCACCACACCCCTCCCTGCATCCTGATCGTCGGTCCAACCGCCGGCGGCAAGACAAGCCTGTCGTTGGAACTGGCCGAACGCCTGCCTGGTGGAGGCGAGTGTTTGTGCGCGGACTCCATGCAGGTCTACAGGGGAATGGACATTGGAACAGCCAAACCCACTGCCGAAGAACGGGCGAGAGCCCCGCATCATCTGCTGGATCTCGTCGAGCCCGATGAACCCTTCACCGTCGATCACTGGCTCCCGCTGGCCGAACGGACCGTTCAGGACATCCGCAGAAGGGGTCGATTTCCGATTCTGGTCGGAGGCACCAACCTCTACATCAAGGCCTTCATGTCGGGAATGATGGATGGACCGGCTCCGGACGAGGCATTGCGACACTCCCTCGAGGCACTGGACTCGGCAACGCTGCGAGGTCGACTCGAGCAGGTTGATCCCGCATCCGCCGAACGAATCCACACCAACGATCGACGTCGAACCATCCGGGCGCTTGAAGTACATCAACTCACAGGAGTCGCGATCTCCTCTTCCCAGGAACAATGGGATCGCCCGGAGATTCGCGGGGACACCCTCCTCGTGGGACTCAACTATCCCGCTGAAGTCATCAATCCGAGAATCAACGCTCGCGTTCGTCAGATGATGGGTGAAGGTCTGCTTGAAGAGGTCTCCACTCTCCACGATCAGGGCAGACTGGGGCCCCAGGCAATCGAGGCGCTGGGCTATCGACAGCTCGTGGATCATCTCGAGGGCAGACTCGAACTCGAAGAGGCGATCGAGCAGATCAAGATCCGCACGCGACGATTTGCCAAGAATCAGAGGACGTGGTTGAAAAGATTTCAGGCCCAAATACAGGGGTGCTGGATCGAGTGCCCCGATGATGACACTCAAGTAGTTGTTAATAAAGCACTTAAGTCGGTTCAGGACCACCCCCTGATGACCCCCTTTCAGGCCCCAAAATCAACCTGAGATAACCGATCTGGAAAAAAAACTGGCTTGACAGGACCGATTGGGCCGCTTCAATACTGCCCTTGTCGTCGGTTTATACCTCTCTATACGAACCAGCTCGTTTCCCCAGCCCCCAGTTCTCGAAGGCCAAGACCACATGTCCAAGAACCTTGTCATCGTTGAATCCCCTGCGAAGGCCAAGACGATCTCCAAATATCTGGGCTCCGATTTCGTCGTGGAAGCTTCCGTGGGTCACGTCCGGGATCTTCCCCGCTCAGCCAAGGGAGAGCCCGTGCCGGGCGTCGACCTCGAGAATGACTTCAAGCCGACCTATGAAGTCACCAAGGATGCCAAGAAGGTCATCACCAATCTGAAGAAGCTGGCCAAGAAGGCCGACACCGTGTGGTTCGCGACCGACCTTGATCGTGAAGGGGAAGCCATCGCGTGGCATCTGGCCGAATGTCTCGGTGTCGAACCGGCGCAGGCCCAGAGAGTCAAGTTCAACGCGATCACGAAAGCCGAGATCGCCCGGGCGTTCGAGGAACCCTTGAACATCGATCTCGATCGCGTCAATGCTCAACAGACCAGAAGAATCGTCGACAGGATCGTCGGCTACCAGGTCTCTCCCCTCCTCTGGAAGAGAGTCGCCAGGGGCCTCAGCGCAGGACGAGTCCAGTCCGTCGCGGTCCGAATGGTCGTCGAACGTGAACGCGAGATCCGAGCCTTCATTCCCGATGAATACTGGAATGTGACAGGCCGTTTCATCAAGCAGGCGGACAAAGCGGACGACCTGCGAGCATCATGGGACGCCTTCATGGCTGAACGTGATCAGCGTGACAACCCGCCGACCAAGAAGCGACAGAACGAATGGCTCTCCAATCAGTCCGCCATCACCGGATTGCTTCATGAAATCGATGACAAGCGGTTCGACATGAGACTGACCGCGGACGGATTCGAATCCGATGGCCCCGCAGACAAGGCCCATCAGGAGGGTGTGCTGAATCTGGCGGAACGAATCGGCCTGAAGGACATCTCTCTCGAGGTGGTCCCCGATCCCGAGGGCAAGGGACCAGCCAAGCGGCGGATTCGCGTCCAGGGCGAACTTGATCCTGCCGTCCAGTACCGCGTGAACAGCATTGAGAAGAAGCAATCGAGATCCAGGCCACATGCGCCGTTCATCACGACCTCGCTTCAGGCCGCCGCAAGCAACACGTTCGGATTCACGGCCAAGGGAACCATGGGGGCCGCCCAGAAGCTCTATCAGGGCATCAAGCTTCCCGGCGAGGGTGAAGTCGGACTGATCACCTACATGCGAACCGACTCGACTCACCTGTCTCCCGAGGCGATGAAATCGGCACGCGAATACATCAAGCAGGAATGTGGAGAGGAGTATCTTCCGGAGAAACCCATCCAGTACTCGACCAGCAACAAGGATGCCCAGGAAGCGCATGAAGCCATCCGGCCGACAGACCCCTTCCGGCATCCCGACTCGCTGCCATCGACTGTCGCCGATGATCTCCGCAAGCTCTACACCCTCATCTGGCGACGATTCGTCTCCAGCCAGATGGTTCCGGCTGTCTGGGACAGAACGGACGTCAAGCTCCGTCGTCATGATCTCGACACGGGAGTCTCGTTCAGATCCAGTGGACGAATGCTCGTGTTCGAGGGGTTCTACAAGATCTCGGGCGTACCTTCCTCGGATCGTGAGCAGACGCTGCCTTCCATGAAGGAGGGTGAACTGTTCACGCCATTCAGCATGGAACCCGACCAGCACTTCACCTCACCACCCCCACGGTTCAATGAAGCGAGTCTCGTCAAGTACATGGAACACGAGGGCATCGGAAGACCGTCGACCTACGCATCCATCATCGATGTCATCCAACGACGCAAATACGTCGAGAAGATCGAGCGTGCCTTCCATCCGACGGACATCGGCGAGGTCGTCACAGACAAGCTGGTGGAGGCATTCCCAAGGCTGATGGATCTGGGATACACCAGGTCGATGGAGGCCGATCTGGATCGTATCGCCACAGGTGATGCGAGCTGGACAAAGACGCTCCATGATTTCTACGGCCCCTTCTCGAACTCCCTTGAACATGCGCTCGAGAACATGTCCCACGCCAGGGCGGAAACGACTCCAGCTCCATTCAGTTGTCCCGAATGCGGCGCCAGAACCCATTACAGACTCGGTCGCAACGGCAAGTTCCTGTCGTGCGGCACCTATCCAGACTGTGATTTCGCAACGCCCATCGATCGCAAGGGGCAGCCACTGCTGCAGCAGACCGTCGACGTGGCCTGCGAAGCCGGCTCCGACATGGTTCTTCGAAATGGCCGCTTCGGTCCGTTCATCGCTTCCACCGATTACCCCGAAGTGAAGTACATCGTGAATCTCGACAAGGACGGCGGGGTCAAGTATCCGTCCATTCCACCCCTTCAGACCGAGTTGCCGTGTTCGAAATGCGACCGCACACTCAACCTCAGAAATGGCAAGCGAGGGCCCTGGCTGGGATGCTCCGGCTTTCCGAAATGTCGTGGACGCGGCGCCTGGAAGAAGCTCGAAGACGATGTCCGGGAATCACTCGAGAAGCAGCTGGCCGCTCATGAGAAGGCCAACCCGCAGCATGTTCCAAAGCGCAAGGACGGAACTGTGATCACCGAAGGGACCCCTTCATCCGAACTTCTGCTGCCGGGACAGCAGGCTGATCTGCCCATCCACCCCGAAGCAGCAGCCGAACAGGCTGCATCCAATGACAACTGACCACAACGAGCGGGGCACGACCAGACTGACTGCCGGCGATCGTCGGTTGGCGATTCTGGACAACGCCGAACTCGTCTTCGTCAAGAACGGCTTCGAGGCCACCAGCACCCGAGGGATCGCAGAGGCCTGCGACGTCACGGAGCCCGTGCTCTACAGACATTTCAAGGGCAAGGAAGATCTCTACCTCAGCGTCCTGACCAGGATGCTCGACGATGGATTGCGGGAGCTCAGCAGCCATGCACCGTCCGGAGATCTGGCCCGGGCGGCCAGACTGAGGATCCTCGAAGCACTGCTCCTTTGCGGGACGACTACCGGAATGCAGCAAACCGCCGATCTCGTACGTGGCAACCGCCTTCGGTTGGAGTCCGCCTTCAGTCCAGATGCGGTGGACGGGTCGGGCTCTGAACTTGCCTCCGAGCTTGGAAAACTGATTCTGGAACGTATTGGGATCGCTGGAACGACCTGATCCTCTTGACTGCTACAATCCCGGCGATGGAAAAAAGAAGGCCAACACGACAGTTCTCGATCGGCAATGAACATACCGGCATCGTTCGCGTGGGCGGAGATGCACAGGTGTCCGTACAGACCATGACAGCCGGCTACACCTGGGACATCGATGCCTGTGTGGCCGAAATAAACCGGCTCAGCGAAGCCGGCGCCGACATCGTCCGCGTGGCGGTGCCCCAAAGCAAGGATACGGAGGCGCTCCCCGAGATCCTGAATCAGACCCGGGTACCCATCGTCGCCGACGTCCACTTCCACTACAAGCGTGCGCTCGAGTCCATCGAAGCCGGTGTCCACAAGATCAGGCTCAACCCGGGCAACATCTCCGATCGTGATCAGGTCAACAGCGTCATCGATGCCTGCCGAGAACGAGGCATTCCGATCCGCATAGGTGTCAACGAAGGCTCCATCATCGAACGCAAGGACAAGGCCGTCCGGCAGAAGGAACTCGGGACGTTCTTCGCCGACCGGCGACAGGGACACCTGATCGCGTTGATGATCACCAAGCTCGAGGAATATCTCGAGATCTTCGAGGAGCAGGATTTCCATGACGTGTGCATCAGCGCCAAGTCGATGGATCCACGACTGGTGATGGACGTCTACACCGAAATCAGCAAACGATTCGACTACCCCCTCCATCTGGGCGTCACCCACGCGGGTCCCAAGGAAACCGGCACCATCCGGACGGTGGTCGCACTGGGCACGCTTCTGGCCGGAGGAATCGGCGACACCATCCGCATCTCGTATGCGAACGATCCCGTGTACGAAGTGGAAGATGCGCTGGAGATGCTCTATTGCCTGGGCCTTCGTGAACGCAAGGGCGTCGAGCTCATCGCCTGCCCGACCTGCGGTCGCATCCAGGTCGATCTCTTCGAACTGATTCAGGCTGTTCGCATCAAGATCTCCGATCAGATCCAGGTTCCCATGAAGGTGGCCGTGATGGGCTGCATCGTGAATGGTCCCGGTGAAGCGGAGGGCGCCGATGTGGCCGTCTTCGCAGGTGATCGAAGAGGCATCATCTACGTTCAGGGAGAACGTGTGGCCAATGTTCCCGAAGAGGAGATCCTCGATCGTCTTCTCGAGGAATGTCGAACCTTCGAGAAACGCGTCCTGGCCGGCGAAGCCAAGCTCGGTGAAAAAGCGGTCGAGATCGTTCCGCCGGATCCCATAGGCGAACTCGGCAGCGGCGTGGACAAGATCGCCGCCGGACAGGTCGAACAGATCACCATCGACAAGTCCTGACGCATCTGGAATGGAATGCATCGTCAGCCACGATCCGGACGTATTATCTGGAGAGGAGCCGAACATGCGTCTGCAACCTTCCAAAAGGGCCTTCACGCTCATCGAGATGATGATCGTCATCGGCATCATCGGACTGCTGATCAGCATCAGCATGACCGCCCTGATATCCGTGCGTAAACAGGGCTACAAGGTCGGGGAAAAGAACAACATTCGCCAGCTTGGAAACGCCTGGCTCAAGTATTCCCAGATCCACCGCGAGAAGATCGCGCCGGCCTGGCTGTCCGCCAATACCCAGTCCAAATGGGAAACGGAGCTCGTGTATCCGGATGGAACGACGATCTCGCCGGCACCGACCTACGGATCGGATCAACCCAACGTCGCGGGCCCCTGGACATGGCGACTGCTTCCGTACATGGAGAACGATCTGAGGTTGATACGCAGCAACCGCGACAGCATGCCGATCAACCAATGGGACACGGTCACCGATGAGATGACACTCGACATCGCCGAGACTCCCGAGTTCGGGCTGAACGGCTATTTCCTCGGCGGCGTCTGGGACCGTTGGTACGGTGACATTCGAAAGAATCATCCGAGATTCATACGGGTCGAGGATGCCAAGGATCGCAAAGTGAATCTGGTGACGAAGTCGCTCTCGATGATGAAGCATCCCTCACGAGTGATCGGCTTCATCAGCAATGCAAGCGGCGAGCCGGGTCGGATCGGGACGCCGATGGACTCGGATCCCGGACACTGGCTGGCCACCCCCCATCACCTCGGCGATGAAGTCCAGTGGCGAGTCAATCAAAGCCTCGATCTGGAAATGGTCGATGGGCAATCCGCACCGATCGGTCGTCATGGCGGACCGACCGTGACCTGGCATCCGGATGGGCACGTGGACGGCTTCACGATGTCGGAACTACTCGATCAGCGGCTCTGGATCGATCGGGCGAAGAATGACATGAGCGATCAGGGTGCGGGCTATCTGTACACGGAATGAAGTATCCGGACTCCGGCGGCTATCGAGAGGCCTCTGTCTGCTGCATTCGACTCAGGGCCATGTTGATCGAGTTTCGAATCATGGACATCTCGGCCGAGGTGAGATTTGATTCCTTGAGATCGACCGAGATGGCTGGAAGCCATCTCTCCTCCACAGGCGACCAGCCATCCGCCTTCAATCTGACATCCATGTCCGCCATGTGACCGGCACCGTAGAGAACGGATATGTTCGAGTGCCGTTGATCCTCGAGCTCGGAATTGAGATCCTCGATCACGACGGCATTGCGTTCATTGATCAGGATCTCGCCACCAACACCATCGCCAAACTGCTTCATCGCGATTTCGACGGCATCGTTCTTTCCAAGGACCTCTATCAGAGCCACCTTGAGTCCATCGGAGACCGTTCCACCGGACATCATGTCCATGATGGGAATCAATCTCAGGAGAATCTTGACCAGTCCCGCGGGAAGACTGGATCCCTCGAGCATTCCAGACAATCCCTCGAGCTGGATGCCCTCCTCCTGGAATCTGGATTGGAGCCTTTCCCAGGTCATGTCACTGACGATCCAGTCGGGCTGCTCATAGGGCAACTGGGCCAACTGGTACTTCAGCCCCAGCCCTTCTGCCAACGATTCCTGAATCCCCCGGGATGGAACGTCGCGGCCTTCGGTGATGATCGGGACGGTCAAATCCGAATCAAGTCCTTCTCCACCGGGCAGGCCATCCTGACCAAGACTGAGGATCTGGGTTTGATTTCCGTTTCGAGCGATGCCGAATGGATGCCCCCAGGCATCCGTTCGTGTGGAGCGGACCGCATCGACCATTCTTCGGTCGATGATCCGTGAACGTTCTTGAAGTTGATCTATCGATCGAGGCGCTTCGCCATCGACCAGTTCAACGGAGGCGGCCAGGTTGGCCAGCCAGTGCATGGACGCGTTGGTATTGAGCAGCTTCGCCTCCGAGGTCTCGCCCGAAGCCCCTCGGGAGGCCTGCTCCATGACTGATTCGTACAACACGAGATCGTGATCGGCCATCAGGTCGCCGATGGCCTGATAGAACTCGGCATCACCGATGTGCGCGACACCGACAAGCCAGATGTTCCGGTTTTCATGATCGGGATTGACGTACCGACGACTTGCGATCAGCAGCTGAGCGGACTCGTCGGGACGAACGCTGGATTTCAGCCATTGAAGTTCCTTGACTTGCGAAGGCTCAGGAGCCGTCGAAAGCAGTGCGCCGAGTATGCATGCAGACAACATCAGCTTGGATCAGAAACACCGACATGAACGGCGACTTTCTGAACTTCCTTGTAGCCTTCCTGAGTGGAGGCGATCAACGTCTCCAGACGGTCAACCGCACTGGCTGACTGTCCCTTGAAGACCATGTACGGGAAAAGCGTGATCAGGGCGACGATCAGCCCGAAGGCCGTCGTCAGAAGCGCCGCCGCAATGCCTCCTGCCACATCCCTGGGATCGGTCAGCGTGGAATCACCACCGAGCAGTTCGAAACTCTGGATGATTCCGATGACTGTTCCGAGGATGCCCAGCAACGGCGATGCGGTGATGATGGTCGACATCGCCACCATGAAACGGTTGAACTTACGACTTTCCACATCGACCACTTCAAGTGCCACCGAATCACCGGCACCATCGTCGATCAGTCGCTTGGCCACCCGTCCGTACGGCGTCTTGTCCTCGCCGATGAGCTGCTGAACCCGCTTGTTGTCACCCTTTCGGAGTGCCGAATTCATCTCGGACAGCCGACGAAGACTTGCTCGTCCATTGACGGTCAGCCAGAAAAAACACCGTTCTATGATCAGGGTCACGCTGCAGATGCTCAAAAGCAGCAGCGGGATCATGACATAGCCACCACGATTCAAAAGTGTGCCGAGGTCTCCGAAGAATTGCTCCATGAGCGGTATCATATGGGCCAGAATCATCTGCCGCTCAACCGGCTCCCAATCGAGCCATTTTCAGGATGCGAGACCATGCCAACATCATCAAGTCCATCAGAGGCGACTCATCCCGGAATGGAAGCCATTTCCAGGCCATCGGCCATGATCCAGAAGTATCTGGAAGACCGTGTTCAATGGTCCCTGCTTCCGGACAATCTGGCTGAAGCAGCCCGATATGGAACACTCGGTGGAGGAAAGAGAATCCGACCAGTGCTGGTCGTCCTGGCCTGTGAAGCCGCTGGTGGCTCCGCAGAGGACGCCCTGCCGGCTGCTGCCGCTCTGGAACTGGTTCACTGCTTCAGCCTTGTCCATGACGATCTTCCAGCTCTGGACAACGACTCACTGAGGCGAGGGCAACCCACCCTTCATGTACATGCCGGTGAGCCGATGGCGATTCTGGCAGGTGATCTGATGCTGGCGATGGCCTTCGGGGAGCTGGCCAAGATGCCTCTTGAAGCCAAGCAGATAGCCGCACTGGTCGAGGAGCTGGCAACAGGTACCCGGGATATGGTCGTCGGTCAGGTGTACGACACGCTCGGAGGCCTCCCGGAACATCTTCCCGAGCTGGAACAACTCCAGATGGTCCATCGCAACAAGACCGGAGCACTGCTCAAGGCAGCCTGTCGAATGGGCGGCATCTCCGCTGGAGCGGACGATCGGACACTCCAAGCCCTCTCCACCTTTGGAGAGGCCGTAGGGCTGATGTTCCAAGTAGTCGATGATCTTCTGGATGTGACACAGTCCACGGAACATGTCGGCAAGGCCACAGGCAAGGACTCGGCCCTAGGAAAACGAACCTATCCGGGCCTGCTGGGCGTGGAAGGATCCGGAAAAGTCGTGGATGAACTCCGTCAGCAGGCCTGCGAGGCGCTGGAACCCATGAATTTTGAGGATTCCTCTCTCCTAGATCTCTGCTCCTTCATGGCTATTCGGACCAGATAACCCTACACTTCAATACTAAATAAGAGCGGTAGGCATCCGAAGGTCGGATCCTGTCGCCGAGACTGCTGAGGGGCGTTACTCGATGGAACTTCGACTGCTGCCGGGTATCAAAACACCCGCCGATCTCAAAGCATTGACCGTTGAACAGCTTCCTGAACTGGCCGCTGAGATGCGTCATGCCATCTGTGAACAGGTCAGCCAATCCGGTGGACACCTGGCTCCGAATCTGGGTGTGGTCGAATTGACGATCGCGCTCCACTACGTCTTTGACTTCGGTCATGACAGGCTCCTCTTCGATGTCGGGCATCAGTGCTATCCGCACAAGCTGCTCACGGGACGATTCGATCTGCTTCCGAGACTTCGACAGCGAGATGGAATGGCCGGATTCCCCGAACCTCGCGAATCCGAATTCGATCTGTTCTCCGTCGGACATGCCGGCACCGCGATCTCGACGGCGGTTGGCATGGCTCGCGGCGATCTGGTCAACGGCGATGCCTGTACCCCGGAGAATCCAGATGGGAGACACGTCGTCTCCATCGTCGGTGATGCCAGCGTGGTCAACGGACTCGCCATGGAGGGACTCAACAACGCCGGGACTCTCGAGCGGCAGTTCCTGGTCGTTCTCAACGACAACGGCATGAGCATCGCCAAGCCACAAGGTGCTGTCGCCGGCTACTTCGATCGACTGCGTGCCAGCGACACCTATCGTGCCGTCAAGAGGGCTGCGAAGGACGTCATGGCTCAGCTTCCGGGTGGAACCACTCTTCGCGGAATGTCCCATCGCCTCAGCGAAATGGCCAAGGACGCCCTCTGCGAGGACGCCTGGTTCGAGAAGTTCGGCCTGCTCACCATTGGTCCCGTCGATGGGCATGATCTGCCGACTCTCGTCGACATGCTGATGAACATCAAGGATGTCGACAGACCCATCGTCCTCCATGCCCACACCATCAAGGGCAAGGGCTACGAATTCGCAGAAGGCGATGCCACCACCTTCCATTCCCCGAAACCATTCGAGGTCAACGGCTGTCGCGTCGAACTCAAATCCGGTGGTCGCAGCTTCACCGCTGCCTTCTCCGATGCGCTTGAGACCATGATGGAGAACGACGAGTCAGTTGTCGCCTGTACCGCAGCCATGCCCGATGGCACGGGCGTCAAGAAGGCGCTCGAGCGTTTCCCTGATCGCACCTGGGATACGGGCATCTGCGAATCACATGCCATGGACATGATGGCTGGAATGGCCAAGACCGGCCTGAAGCCGTTCTTCGCGGTCTATTCGACCTTCCTCCAGCGAGCCTTCGACCAGGCATTCCAGGAAGTCTCCCTTCAAGGTCTCCCCGTCAGACTCTGCCTCGACCGAGCCGGACTCGTTGGCGGTGATGGAGCCGTGCATCATGGCTTCTGCGATGTGAGCCTCCTTCGAGTTCTCCCCGATGCCGCGTTGATCGCCCCCATCGATGAAGCCAGCCTCAAGGCATGCCTGGAATTCATGCGCAACTATGACACCGGCCTGAGCGCGGTTCGCTATCCAAGAGACGATGTCAGTGATCGCTTCACGGACCAGCCGTGTCCCCCATTCGAACTTGGCAGAGCACGAGGCCTTCGAGTGCATGACTCACCCGATCTGGCCATTCTCGGCTTCGGCGTCATGACCCTGACCGCCATGGATGCCGCCGAGGCTGTCGCCGATGAATTCACGGTCGACGTCTACGACGGCCGATTCGCCAAGCCTGTGGATCGAGATCTGATCAAGGGCCTCCTGGAACGTCAGATTCCGATCATCACGATCGAGGATCACGGTATCCACGGTGGCTTCGGTGCCGCCGTTCTGGAAGCTGCTTCCGAGATGAATCTCGATGCTGGACTTGTGCACCGCATGGCGTTGCCTGATGCATGGATCTATCAGGGATCCAGAAATGGCCAGCTCGAGGAAGCCGGCCTTGACTGCAACAGCGTCATCGAGACGATCAAATCCAGTATCAAGAGTCAGACCAAGTCTTCACGAGCGGATCAGGTCGTCACTTCACCTCGCTGAGAACATCATGCCAATTCTCGTATTAGAACACTCGGACCGTTGCCGTTGCGCTCGACTGGCCGCCATCCTTCGTGATCATGGTCATGTTCTCGATGTCCGTCGACTCCATGACGGGGATTCGATTCCACAGGAACTCGATGAAATCGATGGTGTCATCAGCATGGGCGGCCCCATGTCGCCACAGGACGAGCACCAACCGTGGCTGGAGGCTGAATTGAAGTTCCTTGCCAGGGCAGCCTCGATGGACCTGCCTGTTCTTGGCATTTGCCTGGGTTGCCAGCTTCTGGCCCGAGCCCTCGGTGGAGAAGTCGGCCCGAGACCCGCCGGCCCAAGACTTGGCTGGGATCAGATCGATCTCACACCCGATGGACGGGAAGATCGCCTCTTCGCGGGACTTCCATGGAAATGGAACACCGCCCACTGGAATACCTGGCAGGTCTCCACACTTCCGGAGGATGCCTGCCTGCTTGCCACCGGCAGCGATGGCGATGTCCAGGCATGGAAGGCAGGCGTGAGGGTCTACGGACTTCAGTTCCATCCCGAGATCAATGAAGACACCATGCAGAACTGGATCGATGATGAACCCCAGGCTCTGGCTGATGTCGGACAGAACGCGGCGGCTCTCATGGAGCAGACCCGCTCGGAATGGAGCAGCTTCGAGAGACTCACTGAACGGATGTTCAAGGCATGCGCGATGCTCCTGTTCCCGCTGGAACAGCGGACGCTGGGAACCGGCATCATCCCCGACATCCATCACTGATCTGCCAGCCGTACGTCAATCCTTCAGGATCGCGATGGTGGCATCATGCCCATCGAGGTAGTCCTGTCGAAAGGCCACTCGGCTGCTCACCCGCATCGAACGTTCAATCCACCGTACGGTATTGAAACGTCTTGCCGGACTCAGATCCTTCTTCTCGAAGCGTGCGTGGGCACGATCCGAGAGGAAATTGAACACCACACCGACCGCCGATGATTCATAGGCCGCCATCACGAGCTTCCATGCCATGCGTGGCGGAATCGTGTTGAGAGTCCCCGAGATGAAACACACATCGGGACTCCACTTCCTGAGAATGTCGTGATCGGACACGAGATCCGCCGCCAGAAAGGTCGTGTCATCAGCGTCATGATTCCTGACAGCAAGTTCGATCATCTCTGGCTGGGCGTCGATTCCCAGGAAGGAGACGGGCTGGACACCACGACTTTCAAGATGGGTGACCAGATCGCCGGGGCCGCATCCGAGGTCCGCGAGACGAATTCCCGAAAAATCCACCAGACTCATGGCCACATCGAATCTCAACGACTGTGAAGCGGGATTCTGCCACAGCGTGGCCTTGAATCCAGGGCCGAACCGACTCATGGCTTCGTTGTATGGATGCAGATAGGCAGGCGTTTTTCGTTGCTTGGCCATGCCCCACATCCTACGTCCCAGTCGCCCGCTTGTATGCCCGAACCAGCGAAGGCGTCTCTCCCCTTGTGATCCGACGCCTGTGGGAGGATGATGCAACCATGCCACAGCATGAATCAGAGAATCTCGCCCTCAGAGTCCAGATGATGCCCAAGGACACGAATCCGCTGGGAACGGTTTTCGGTGGAGTGATCCTCTCCCTGATCGACCAGGCTGGATTCGATGAGGCGAGAAACCATGGCCGGCATCGATGGGTGACGGTCGCCTTCAGAGGTGTTGAATTCAAGAAACCGGTGTATGTCGGGGACAGGGTCAGTCTCTATGCCCGCACGATCCGAGCGGGGAATTCTTCGATTGAAATCGGCGTGCGAGTGGAAGCTCATCGCTTCCAGTCGGATGAGATCGCCGAGGTCACCAGTGGTGAGCTGACGATGGTCAGTGTTGATTCCCAAGGCAACAGCATTTCTCATAATCTTCCTGCCACATTGACTTCGAACGAAGACCGCGAGCTGCCGTGACACCATCCATCAGAATTGCGGCGCTCATCAGCGGAGGAGGACGAACCGTCTGCAATCTCCAGGATGAGATAGTCAAGGGAAACGTCGATGCCACGATTGTGCGTGTCATCGCTTCCAAGGAGGGCATCAGCGGCATTGAACGCGTGAGAGACCTCGGGCTGGATGTCCATGTTCCCGGGAGCAGCGACTACGAACGGGATCTGACCCAACTCGTCGAGTCATGCCAGCCCGACCTCATATGCCTATGCGGCTATCTGAGAAAACTCTCCCTCCAGCCGACCTGGCACGGCCGGGTGATCAACATTCATCCATCACTGCTTCCCAGGCATGGCGGCAGAGGCATGTACGGAATGAACGTACACGAGGCGGCCATCGAATCTGAAGCCGAGTTCTCCGGATGCACGGTGCACTTCGTGGACGACCAGTACGATCATGGCCCGATCCTCCTCCAACGCAGCTGCCGGATCAGGTCTGATGACACGGCCGAGACTCTGGCCGCCAGGGTGTTCCAGCAGGAATGCATCGCGCTGCCTCGAGCCATCGACATGATCGCCCGCCGAAAAGCCTCCATCGTTGATGGACGGGTGAAAATCACTGCAGCCTGTGAGGTCGGCCGAGGCAGCCTATGATGACCATGTGCCAAGCAAACCGGTGAAATCAAATGCCATGGGTCACTTCCAGCGGTTCTTCCTGAGAGGACTCGCCGTGGTCCTGCCGGCCACCCTGACCCTGTGGGTGCTCGTCCAGGCCTACCTCTGGATTGATCGATCGATTGCTCAGCCAATCAACAAGTTCATCCAGTATCTGATCGTCCAACTGTTCTGGGCGTGGCCTCAGATCGGATCATGGTTCGGGCTGTCGCCTTCCAGCGAGGAAATGGACACGCTTCGAGTCGGGGCGGACATGTCAGCCACCGACACCACCCGTGATGTGGAACTCGTGTTCAACTATCAGGAGGCCATCGTCACTGGATGGTGGAATGATTACTTCCTCGTCAGGATGATCGGCATCGTGGTGGCCATCACCGCCGTCTATGTCGCCGGCAGACTTGTCGGTGGACTGGTCGGCAGATGGGCCTATCGATGGTTCGAGCGTTTCCTCACGTCACTTCCTGTGATCAAGAAGATCTACGCCTGGATCAAGCAGATAGTCGATTTCCTCTTCAACAACCAGGAACAGGCCATGAAATTCAATCGGGTCGTGGCGGTCGAGTACCCACGACGCGGAATATGGTCAGTTGGTTTCCAGACCGGTGAGTCGATGAAGAGCATCCGCCCCAAATCCGGAAATTCAATCACCGTATTCATACCCAGTTCGCCCACGCCCTTCACGGGATACACGGTGACCATACCGCGGGATGATGTGATCGATCTGCCGATTTCCGTCGAGGAGGCGATCGGTTTCGCCATCAGCGGAGGTGTGCTTCGACCACCCTCCCAGCGAGTACCGGCTCTGCAGGAGAACAAGGAAGATCCCTGGAGCAGGCACGAGGCGGACGATCGCCAGGAATCCGAGTAAGAAGAGAACCCAATCGTTCCAATTGTTGATTTGAGGAGAAGTTCATGAACATCAATGTCACCCATCGCCATGGCTCGGTCGACGAAGCCATCGAATCGCATGCCCGATCCAAAGCCGAAGGGCTCTCCAAGTATTACGACCGACTCGATTCGGCCGAGATCATCTTCGATCACACCCGTAATCTCCAGGAAATCGAGATAATCATCAAGGTCCAACACGGCGAAGACATCATCGCGACAGGTTCCTCCGAAGAGCTTCGAACTGCCGTTGATCAATGCATGGATCGAGCCATCCGACAGCTCACTGATCTCAAGAGTAAACTGAGAGACGACAAACACTAGCGCCAACCCCGTGGAAACAACTGCATGAAACTGCTCGACCTCATCGTAAAAGACGCCATTGATCCCAATCTCGAAGCAACCACTCGCGACGAGGCGATCGGTCTGCTCATCGACAAGCTCATCGACGCCAAGGTCCTGGACAAGGCCCAGCGGGACGACTTCATCAAGGCGATCATCAAACGTGAACGACGCGGATCAACCGGGTTTGGACATGGTGTCGCCGTTCCCCACGTGAAGCATCCCGAAATCGAAACCCTCACTGCCGCCGTGGGCGTTTGCAAGGATGGCATCGACTTCAACGCATTGGATGGCCAGCCGGTCCATTCCATCTTCCTGATCATCAGTCCTGAACAGAAGCCCGAGGAACATCTCGAAGCCATGGAAGCCGTCTTCAGCCATCTGAGCCAGGAGACGTTCAGAAGCTTTCTCCTGCAGGCGAACACCATCGAGGAAGTGATGACGCTCCTCGAGGAAGCCGATTCGAGCACCCTGGGCAGCTGAAACCACACCACCACATCGAACTGTTCTCATCGGGTTAGACGTGTCCAATACCGACTCCGCCATCGTGACCATATCCAACCGACTGGGCCTTCATGCCCGGCCGGCGATGATGTTGGCCGAAGCAGCCATGCGATACGAATCGGACGTGACGCTGCAGCGGCTCGATCAGGAAAAGGCCGTGGACGCGAAGTCGATCATGCAACTGATGATGCTCGCTGCGGTATGCGGAACGGAATTGAAGGTTGAAGCCCACGGCTCGGATGCCGCTGAATCGGTCGCGGCGATTCAGGAGCTCGTCAAGAACAGCTTCAACGAGGATTCACTGGACGGCTAATGTCCGATTGATTCCGCCTTCGGATCACGTTGCATCAGGCGTTCGATGGCCTTTCTGGGATCAAGACCTTCGAAGAGAATGGCGTGAATGGCTCTGGTTATGGGCATTTCCACGGCGTGTCGATCTGCCAGCATCACCATTGACTTGGTCGTTGCGACGCCTTCGATGACCGATCCACTGGATTCCAGGAACGCATCAAGCGTCATCCCCCCGCCGATGGCTTCACCACAGGTCCTGTTCCGGCCGTGCGGGCTGAAGCAGGTCGTCGCCAGATCACCGACTCCGGCCACTCCGAAGAACGTTTCTGGCCTCGCCCCCATCGCTTCGCCAAGCGCCGTGATTTCCGAGAGCCCCCTGGCCAGAACCGCCGACTTCGCGTTGTCACCGGCTCCAAGACCATCAACCATGCCGGCGGCCAGTGCGATCACGTTCTTGGCTGCGCCAGCCAATTCGACTCCAAGCAGATCGTCATGCGTGTAGATGCGCATCCATGGAACCCGAAGCCAGGATTGCACAAGACTCGAAACGGATGAATCCGTCGCGGCGGCGACCATGACCGCTGGAAGATGCTCCACGAGTTCGGTCGCGATGGTCGGACCCGACAGGGCACACATCGAACCGGGTTCGAGTCCTGCCTGGGCAACGACCTCGGAGATGATCTCCGAGGGTCGCAGCAGGGTCGTGTTCTCGATACCCTTCGCCACACTGACCACGGGGACTCCGCCCATGCCTTTTCCGAGTCTCCCCCAGACGGGTCTGATGAACTGGGTGGGAATGGCATTGACGATCAACGAGGCGCCTTCCAGGGCGGCATCGGCATCGGACTCGATACGGATAGCGGGATCGATCTCCATTCCCTCGAGCCTCGGGCTGCGGCGGGTGGCGGCGAGTGCTTGGACATTCTCGGGGAACGGGCCCCATACCCGGACGTTCGAATCGCCTCGCTGGAAGGCATCCGCCATGACCAGTCCCATCTGACCGTCCCCGATGACCGTGACTGTGCGTTCTTTCATGGCTGCTGATCCTCCGTGGGCCATTGTGGCGGCATATGGGTCCGAAAACCAGCCCATATGAACCTCAAGCCGATCAAATACGTACCGTCCCAGATGCCCCGGGGACCAATCTTCGAGTCTATACTTCGCGTGTCCAACAAGAGCATTCCCGGCAAGGGACATACCGCCAGCCAAGAGAGCGTCCATGAACCAAGTCCAAGGTACCGCGAACCCCACCGAGTCGACCATCATTCCTGAAACTCCTCAGCTGGCTCTGGAAGCCCGTGGTGGAGCCGAGGGGCTCGAACGCAAGCTGTTGATCGCCCTGTGTGGTGGTGTGCTCCTGGCTTCGTCCTGGATCGCCAAGCTCGTCGGGATCAAACCAGAAATCGCCCAGTTCCCAGCCTTCCTTGGTTCTGTGGTCCTGGTGATCCCACTGGTCATGGGTGCATGGCGTGAAATCGCCAGAGGTCGCCCATCGAGTGATTCCCTTGCCTCCTTGGCGGTTCTGGCCGCCATGGCATCGCAGATGTATCTGGCTGCCGGCTTCCTCGCCCTGTTCCTGTGGATGGCCAACCTGATCCTCAGCCGAACGGCCTGGGGTGCTCAACGTGCCATTCGGGAGCTGCTGGACCTCACGCCCGACATCGCTCGTCTGATCAAGTCAGACGGATCTGAACAAGAGGTCTCCCTCTCGGAGATTTCCGTCGGGGACCGAGTTCGTGTGCGGCCCGGTGAGAACCTGCCTGTCGACGGCCGAGTCCTCAGCGGTGCATCGAACATCAATCAGGCATCGCTGACTGGCGAAGCCGTTCCGATCGAGGTGCGAGAAGGATCCGAAGTCTATGCAGGCACGACCAATCTCACAGGTCAGATCGAACTCGAGGTCACGGCCATTGCGGGCGAAACGACCATCGGCAAGGTCGAGGAACTGATCCGTGAAGCGGAATCCAGCAAGACCAGCCGGCAGGAAGTCATCGAACAGCTGGCCGGCTACTACTTCTGGGTCGTCATCATGGTGGCGGCATTGGTCTGGTTCTTCACCATTCGCCACGCCGACGAGGCGATCCGGGCACAGGCTTCGCTTCGTGCCATCGCCGTGCTCGTGGTGACCTGCCCTGGTGGACTGCTGATCTCCCATCCAACCGCGATGGTGGCAGCCTTCGCCGCCGCTGCCCGACTGGGCATCATGATCAAGCAGACACGCACGCTGGAAGCTGCCGCGGACATCGACACCATCGTCATGGACAAGACCGGAACGCTGACCACCGGACGCTTCGAAGTCAGTCGACTCACGCCCGCCGAGGGCATCGAAGGCGCCGCTCTGCTTCAGGCTGCTGCCGATGGAGAACAACATTCGAATCATCCACTTGCTCGTTCGATACTCGAGACCGCTCAGAAGGCTCGAATAGAGCCCAGGAACATCGAAAGCTACGAGGAACTCCATGGACGAGGCGTGGTGGCCCACGCATCGGATGGAGATGTGCATGTGGGTCGTTCGGCCTGGATCAGCGAACTCAATCCCGATGTGAGCGAAGAGGCACAGGCACTCGACGAGAAGCTCGCTGGCATGTCCGGTGTCCACGTCATGCAGAATGGACGCTATCTGGGCGCTGTCGGTCTTGAAGACAAGCTGCGACGTCATGCCACTGAAGCCATCTCCGATCTCAGGGAACTGGGCTGCCGGCGTGTCTGCATCTTCACGGGCGACCGACTCTCGGTGGCCAAGCGAGTAGGACAGGCCGTCGGTGTGGATGCCATCGAAGCCGAATGTCTTCCGGAAGAGAAGCATGAGGAACTCAAGTACCTCATCAAGCGAGGTCACCGAACACTCGTCGTCGGCGACGGAATCAACGACGGCCCCATTCTGGCCACGGCCGATGTCGGCGTCGCCATGGGACTCTCCGGCTCGGACATCGCCACCAACTCCGCGGGTGTGGCCTTGATGAACGACGATCTCAGGCACATACCGTTCCTGCTGTCGCTCGCTCGAAAGTCACGCAGCGTGATCAGTCAGAACATCGCCATGTCCCTGATGCTGGCCATCATCGGACTGGCACTGGCCGCCACGGGAACGATCCTGACCCTCTGGCTCGCACCGTTCTACTACGCATTGGGCTATGTCGTCGTCATCGCCAACAGCCTGAGACTGGTCCGGTTCGGAGAGGAATTCTCCGAACAGGAACAGGAACGCCAGCGGGTTGAAGCGAGTCGAGTATCCAAGCCCGTGCGTCAAATGGCCTGATCAGGCGATCGTGATGCGGTCATCCAGATAGACGTCCTGAATGGTGTTGAGAAGCTTGATGCCCTCATCCATGGGTCTCTGGAACGCCTTGCGGCCCGAGATCAGCCCGGTTCCACCGGCTCGCTTGTTCACCACTGCGGTGTGAACCGCCTGTGCGAAGTCGTTCGAGCCACTGGCACCACCTGAATTGATCATTCCCGCACGCCCCATGTAGCAGTTGGCGATCTGCCAGCGGCAGAGATCGATCGGATGATCGGTGCACAGCTCTGTGTACATCCGATCGTCGTACTTGCCATAGGGACCATGTGCATCGTTCATCGCGATGTAGCCACCATTGAGCGTGGCCTGCTTCTGCTTGATGATGTCCGCCTCGATCGTCACGCCGAGGTGGTTGGCCTGACCGGTCAGATCTGCGGAGGAATGGTAGTCCTTGCCGTCTATCTTGAAATCGGGACTTCGAAGATAGCACCAGAGTATGGTCGCCATGCCCAGTTCATGAGCCATCTGGAACGCCTCTGCCACCTCGATGATCTGTCGTCTGGATTCCTCGGAACCGAAGTAGATCGTTGCGCCGACTGCCGTCGCGCCCAGATTCCAGGCTTCCTGGACTGTTCCGAACATGACCTGATCGAACTGATTGGGAGACGTGAGCAGCTCGTTGTGGTTGAGCTTGCAGATGAAGGGGATCTTGTGGGCATACTGACGACTGATGGAGCCAAGCACCCCGAAAGTGGTCGCAACCGCATTGCAGCCACCCTCGATGGCCAGCTTCACGATGTTCTCCCCATCGAAGTAGAGCGGATTGGCCGAGAAGGATGCGGCAGCCGAATGCTCGATGCCCTGATCAACCGGCAGGATGGACATGTACCCCGTTCCACCAAGCCTTCCATGGCCGTACAACGCCTGGAGTGATCTGAGAACCTGTGGATTTCGATCACTGTCCTTGAAGCACCTGTCGACGAAATCAGGCCCGGGAAGATGCAGAAGATCCCTTTTCAGGATGGCTTCATGGGAAAGAAGCGAGTCTGCGGCGTCTCCGAGGAGTTCGATCACATCTGTTGAATGGGCACCCGAGGTCATTAGGCATCTCCTGGCTAGAAGGTGGGTTGGTCCTGAGGCAGGCCACGATACCATGTGTGATCAGCCCCCGAGCACCTATCGGTATCGAGGGCCGGATGAAGACACATGCAGAGCTCAGGACAATCCAAAAAGGTATTGCTGGCCATGTCCGGAGGAGTCGACTCCTCCGTCGCCGCCGTACTGCTTCAGGAAGCAGGCTGGGATGTGGTCGGCTGCTTCATGCGACTTGGATCGCCTGGAGAGGAGCTCGATGAAGGCACTGCGACCTGCGATACGTCGAACATCAAGATCGGTCATCAGGGCTGCTGTTCGATCAATGATGCACAGGATGCCCGGACGGTTGCCGCCAGGCTGGATATCCCCTTCTACGTACTCAACTTCAAGGAGGATTTCAGTCGTGTCATCGACTACTTCCAGTCCGAGTACCACGCCGGTAGAACACCCAACCCTTGCGTCCGGTGCAATGACTGGCTCAAGTTCGGTCGGCTTCACGACTATGCCCGCCAGATCGGAGCCACTCATGTCGCCAGCGGGCACTACGCGAGACTGAAGGGAGATGGAGCCGAACGAAGGCTCTGTCGAGGAGTGGATGAATCAAAGGATCAGAGCTATGTCCTCTTCGGAGCGGAACCTGGTCGGCTGGATGAGATGATCCTGCCCATCGGAGATCTGACCAAGGACCATGTCAGGGAAATCGCCCGTTCACACGATCTACCCGTGTTCAACAAGCCCGACTCACAGGAAATCTGCTTCGTTCCCGACAACGACTATGCGAATCTACTCAAGCGAACCGATCCCGAGAGCATGCAACCTGGCGAGATCGTCACAACCGATGGTGATGTGATCGGCCGGCATGAGGGGCATCAGAATTTCACCATCGGACAACGCAGGGGACTCGGTGTCGCCACCGGAATGCCTCTCTACGTGATCAATCGAGATCCGGTTTCCAATCAGGTGACCGTGGGCAACAAGGAGAATCTCAATTCCAACGGATTGCTGGCGGATCAGGCCAACTGGTTCGTGCCTCCTCCGGAGGACTGGATTCCCTGCCGTGCCCAGATCCGATACAACGCCTCGCCTGTGCCTGCCCGAGTCATGACCATGGAATCAGGCGACTTCATCGTCGAGTTCGCCTCTCCCCAGATGGCGGTTGCTCCCGGTCAGGCGGTGGTCTGCTATCACGAGGATGTCGTGATCGGTGGCGGCTGGATCAAAGAGCCGCTGTCAACCATCGACGAATCAATTCGCTAGATCTGGATTCAACATGTCACTCTCGCTTCGATACGACTCAAGAAGACAACCGGTTCTGGCCGGACATGTCGTCGCGACCAGCCAGCCACTGGCCACCCAGGCTGGACTCGAGATCATGCGAAGAGGTGGCAACGCCATTGATGCCGCCATCGCGACGGCGATCACGCTCACCGTGGTCGAACCGACCTCCAACGGACTCGGAGGCGATGCCTTCGCGATGATCTGGCATGAAGGCCAGCTGCATGGCATCAATGCTTCGGGCAGATCACCGGAACGACTGGGACGGCATGAACTTCCCGATGGCCGGATGCCGTCCTTGGGATGGCTGACCGTCACGGTTCCGGGCGCGGTATCGGCATGGATGAAACTGTCTGATCGATTTGGCCAGCTGCCATTCGACTCGCTGTTCGATGCGGCGATCGAGTATGCCGGCCATGGATTTCCCGTATCACCGATGACCTCCGCCAGCTGGGCCAGAGCCGCCGATCGCTATGTGGCCTTTCCGGAATGGCAACGAGTCTTCGCTCCGGGGGGAAACACCCCCGCCGCTGGTGAGATCTTCCGCAATCCGGATCAGGCTCGAACCCTTCGGCAGATTGCGGAGACCTCTGGAAAGGCTTTCTATGAAGGCGAACTGGCAGAGCGAATCACCTCGATATCCAAGCGGGATGGCGGGCTGCTCCGCATGGATGACATGATCGGTCATCAGCCCATCGACGCAGAGACGATGCAGATTGATTTCGCCGGCGCACAGATCCACGAGATGCCGCCCAATGGCCAGGGCATCGCGGCTCTGATCGGACTGGGCGTTCTTGAGGAACTTGATGTCGCTGATTCGGATCCGGATGATCCGATCATCATCCACAAGCAGATCGAGTGCATGAAGATCGGTCTCACCGAAGCGTTCCGGATCGTCGCCGATCCAGAGAAGTTGCCTCGAAATCCCGGTGAACTCCTTGATGCCGATCGTCTGAGGAATCATGCGGCCAGCATCGGAACCGCTGCTGGGGATCTCGAATTCCCATGGCCCGAATGGAGCTCGACCGTCTATCTGGCCACCGCGGATTCCAAGGGGAACATGGTGTCGTTCATCCAGTCCAATTTCGAAGGCTTCGGCAGTGGCGTCGTGGTCGATGGCACCGGAATCGCCATGCAGAACCGGGCTACCGGCTTCAATCCCGATTGGGATCATCCCGGAGGCGTCGCCGGCTCGACCAGGCCATTCCACACGATCATTCCCGGGTTCGTGACGAAAGCGAATCGGCCCGAGATGGCCTTTGGAATCATGGGTGGACCCATGCAGGCGCAGGGTCATCTGCAGTTTGTCCACCGATGCGAGGGTGTCGGGCAGAATCCGCAGGAAGCCCTGGATGCACCAAGATGGAGGCTGATGGGCGGTCGACGAGTCGTGGTCGAACCGGGTGTGAGCGACTCCGTCATCGAGGAACTCGAGAAACGGGGACACGAGGTCATGACCGCGGACGTTCGATCCGTTCGATTTGGTGGTGGTCAGGCCGTTCAACGACATGCCGATGCATGGCTGGGTGCCAGTGATTCACGTCGTGATGGACAAGCGGGCGGTTTCTGAGACCTCGTCGGCTGGATCCCAGCGGTTGAGGAAGCAGGATCATCTGCACGGCCTGTGGATCAACGTCCCCGATCGTTCTCCGGCTACCATCCAAGGACCATGCTGATCTACGCAGGTATCGATGAGGCAGGATATGGACCCATGCTCGGCCCACTTTGTGTCGGCAGCAGTGTCTTTGTCATGGAGTCCCATGAGGATGATGGTCGTGTACCTGATCTCTGGAACCATCTCGAGAAAGTGGTCAGCCGGCAGTTGAGCAAGGCCAAGGGTCGAGTCACCATCACCGACTCCAAGAAGCTCAAGGGTGCCCGCTCCGGTCAGTCCCATCCGCTGCGACACCTTGAAAGAGGCGTCCTGACATGCCTTGGTGCCATGGAGCCGGACGGCAGTCTGCTCGACTCGCTCACCGAGGACGATCTCTTTGAACGGCTTGGAATCAGCATCCCCGATCATCCCTGGTACGGAGAAGGCGGTCCGATGCCGCTCGCTTCGGATCTGGGCATGCTTCGAATCGATTCCGCCAGGATGCGGCGTTCCATGAAGGAGAGCGGTGTCCACTGCGTCTCACTCAGATGCGAGGCGCTGGATGCGGCGGATTTCAATCGCAAGATCGATGAGATCAACAACAAATCAGGTGTGAACATGCATCTGGTCATCCGTCAGGTGGAAGCGATCTGGAACAGATTCAAGGGTGAAAGACCGAGAATCGTCGTGGATCGACAGGGTGGGAAGACCAGTTACAGATCCGATCTCAGGACCGCCTGGCCCGAAGCCGACATCAGGATCATCCACGAGTCGCCTGAGTTGAGCCGGTATGAGCTGGAACTGCCCGGTCGAGGCGAGATGGTCATGATTTTCACGGCAGAGTCCGAGATTCATCATCTTCCCGTGGCCCTGGCATCGATGACGGCCAAGTATTCAAGGGAATTGATGATGGGAAGGATGAACAGATTCTTCCTCAAACGCCAACCGGGCATTCGGGCGACCGCTGGCTACGTCGAAGACGCCCGACGGTATCTGAGCGAGATAGAGCCCATCCTCAAATCGGACCGTATTGAACGTACAGACCTGATTCGGTGCTGTTGAAACACCTCAAAACGGCCCCATTGCGGGCATTCCGCATCTCTTGGTCACGAATAGAACGCAAAATGGATTGACCAAAGCAGAGAAACCGATATCCTGCTGAGTTCAGCCTTGTTTGATACGAGGCTTCATTTCAAATGGCGGACTTCACTCACATGTCCAAATCGGTCCTGTGAGCCAATCTGTAAGGGAGCACCCATGCAGCTCGAAGATGACGAGGAGACCGCCCGGTCGTGCTGACACCCGTTCAAGTCGGGCCTGGCAATAGCGGCCGGGCAAGAGGAACGGGATTGCAACGGACGCCAACAACGTCCACAATCGCTGACCAGAATCTGATCCCACATAGAGTTTTTGAAGAGCTGCACCACGGCTGGTGCACTCCATGAAGCAGGTGATCCGCAGAGGATTGCCCAAACCCGTGCAAATGCACCCACTGAGTGAATGACATGTCCATCGATCTGACCAAGGTACGAAACATCGGCATCTGTGCTCATATTGACGCCGGAAAGACAACCGTCACCGAACGCGTTCTCTACTACACAGGCAAGAACTACAAGATGGGTGAGGTCCATGAGGGCACCGCCACGATGGACTTCCTCGAGGAAGAGCAGGAGCGTGGCATCACCATCCAGTCGGCAGCGACGACCTGCCCATGGGAAAAGGATGACGAAACGTACACCGTGAACCTCATCGACACGCCCGGTCACGTCGACTTCACCATCGAAGTCGAACGATCCATGCGAGTACTCGATGGCGCCGTCGCCGTGTTCGATGGAAAGGAAGGGGTTGAAGCCCAGTCCGAAACCGTCTGGCGACAGGCCGACCGATACGAGGTCCCCCGCCTCTGCTTCATCAACAAGATGGACAAGATCGGTGCCGACTTCGAATTCAGTTACAACACCATTCGTGAACGCCTCTTCGCCAACCCCATCGCGGTACAGATCCCGATCGGTGCCGGCAATGAACTCGAGGGTCTCATCGATCTTCTCGAGATGAAGGCCTACTACTTCGACAAGTCCGAGATGGGCGCTGTCGTGGACGAGCGGGACATCCCAGAGGACATGCAGGACATGGCCGAGCTCTGGCGTCACCAGATGGTCGAACAGGCTGCCGATCTCGACGACAACCTGACCGAGAAGTATCTCGAGGACGAGTCCAGCATCACACGTGATGAAATCGTCGCGGCTATTCGCAAGGGAACACTGGCCCGGGTTTGCTGCCCCACCTTCTGCGGAGCAGCTCTTCAGAACATCGGTATTCAGCGACTCCTCAACGGCGTCATCGATTTTCTTCCCAATCCGACCGAGGTCCCAAGCGTTCAAGGGGTCAATCCCAGGGACCCCGACGAGAAGCTCACACGATCCCACACGGTCGACGCCTCGTTCTCGGCACTGGTCTTCAAGGTCGTCAGCGATACGCACGGCGATCTCACCTACGCCCGCATCTACTCCGGTACGCTCCCGAAGGGCTCGAGAGTCCTGAATCCAGTCAATGGAAAGCGCGAGAACGTATCCCGGATCTACGAGATGCACGCCAAGGATCGAATCTCCCTGGACGAGGCCGTTGCCGGTCAGATCGTCGCGTTGATCGGTCTCAAGCAGTCCATCACCGGTGACACCCTGTGCTCGACCGAAGATCCAATTGTCCTTGAGCGAATGACATTCCCGGATCCCGTTATCTCGATGTCGATCGAGCCACTCACGACCGAGGACAAGAAGAAGCTTGCCGAAGCACTCGGGACGATCATGCGTGAGGATCCTTCCTTCCGCTCCAACTACAACGATGAGACTGG
>DEYM01000082.1 GCA_002364555.1 Phycisphaerales bacterium UBA3158
AACTCCCTGCACAACAGGGTCGTCGCCGACGCCTTTGTTCCCTGCGGTGGCCGACCGGCGACCATCCATGAACGAAACTGGCGACAGTTCCTCACGCAGGACGGCACACCATCGAGTCAGATCATCGTCGAGGGTGCCAATCTGTTCCTCACTCCCGACGCCCGCGAGGAGCTTTCGGCGCTGGGGACCCTGATCTTCAAGGATTCCTCGGCCAACAAGTGTGGCGTCATCTGCTCGAGCTACGAGATCATCTCCAGCATGCTGCTGACAACCGACGAATTCCTCGGCATCAAGCAGACCTTCGTGGAGGAGGTCATCACCAAGCTCCAGCTGTTCGCCCGCCGGGAAGCCCAGTTGCTGGTTCGCCTGCTGCAGCAGAACGACGACGTCATCCTGCCGGAGATGAGCATTCGCCTAAGCCGCGCGGTCATACGAACGGCCGATGCCATCGAGCCCGTCATCAACGAACTCACCGGTGAAAACCTGCAGTTGATGCGACAGGTCATCCACGAGCATCTCCCGCAATCACTTCTTGAGTTGGGCGAGGATCGTCTTCATGACAACCTCCCCCAGGCCTATCTCCAGTGGATGGCGGCCAAGTCGCTGGCTGCCAGACTGGTCTATCGGGAAGGCATCAACGCCCTCGAGAAGATGCCCACGAACACGATCTGTTCCACGGCGCTGGACTTCCTCCGACTCGAGCAGGAACGAGACAGGCTTGCCGCCGAGGTGGACACCTCCAACATGCCCGACAGTGGCCGCATCGCGGATCTGCTCAGGCAGACGGGTATTCTGAGCACGATCATCCATGAATCCCGTGGCAAGCAGAAGTGAGATGTCTCACGGCCTTGCTTCTGATCATCACGATGCTGGTGGGCGAAGGCGTTTACGGCCAGGAGGCCCCCGTTCAATCGAACGACAACGCCTCCAGAGGTAATGCGAACCAGTCGGCATCCAACACCAACGCCTCCAATGCCACTGTCACCGATCCCGTCTCGACGGAACCACTTCCAAGAGTGATCGTCTACTCATCGCGGCTTCGCTCCTTTCCGGGCGAAGTGCTCGAGGAGAACGACAGCATCATCAGGCTCCGGAAGCTCGACGGCACCGAACAGAGCTTCGACAAGTCGCTCATCATCACGATCGCACGGCTCAACGATGTGGATGAACCGGTCCATGCCGCCGTCCTGCTCACCGATGGCTCCAGAAAAGAGGGAATGCTCGAACTGGACTCGTTCGATGAGGTCCATCTCCGAATCTTCAAGACCCTTCATCGCTACAAGCGGTCCCAGGTACGACTGGTCAAGATCCTCCCGACCTTCGAGGAGGAACTGGCGTGGATACGCAGCAGACTCAACACAGATGATCCCAAGGAACATCTAGATTTCTGCAAATGGCTGATCAGACAGGACAAGCTCCTGGAAGCCAGGAAGGAATTGAATCGACTCATCGAGACACACCAGTCGCCATTGGCCATCAGGGAACTTCGAAAGGTCGATGCCAGCCTGGCCATCAGGCAGAACATCGAGGATCGCACCACATCGAAGAAGGATCAGGAGAGCGATTCATCCCCCATGCCGCCACTGGTCTCCGAGGCGGATGTGAATCTGATGCGTGTCTACGAGATCGATCTGAAGAACCCTCCGAAGATGCGCATCGCGGATCAGGCCATCGAGCAGCTCATCGAACAGTATGGAGCCAGCGCACTGATTCCCGCCGACGAGAAATCCAGACAGGCCATGTTCGACGCGCCTCCCGAGAAGATCCTCGAGATCATGTTCAAGGTCCGGGCCAGGAACCTGTACCCACAGGTGGAAGTCCTGTCGGAACCAGCCACCATGGCGACCTTCCGCAAACGAATCCACGACAACTGGCTCCTGAACCGATGTGGGTCCAGGGCCTGCCACGGAGGAACGCCCGAACGAGCTGGAAGATTCCGGCTGCATCGAGCCTCCAGAGTCGATGATCAGGTTCGGGCCAGCAATCTGCTGACGCTCAACAGGCTGGAAATCGATGGCAATCGAATGCTCGACTGGTCCGAGCCGGACCAGTCCCTTCTCTACCAGTACGCCCTGCCTCGTCAGAATGCCACCATGCCCCATCCTGAGGTCAGTGGCTGGAAGCCGATTTTCACACCGGCAGCCCGCACCCTGAGAAAGGCCTATCAGGATTGGATCGACGCCATGATGAGCCATCATCACAAGGACTGGCCCGTGGAATACACCCCATGGTCTCCCTCGGAACCGCAGGATGCCCCCCTCTTGCCCGAGGAAACCCCGGGGGAAACCAGATAGCGGCCGGATCGGCAGGATGCCTTCGGCTGCCATCGGATACACTCCTCGACTCGTTACCCGTGAGGAGATTCCATGAAATTCCACTTCATTCGAATGGTCGCCCTGTGCCTGATCGCGTGCCTGTTCCTGGCAGCCTCGGGCTGCGAGGATGCCGATGCGAAAACACGCCTGAATGTCGCCAACGCCATCAAGAAGGCTGCTGACGATGCCTTTCTCGCCGGCTCGGACAGTGCGTCGCTCGGCAAGGTCGAGCGTGATCTGAAAGCCATCAAGAATGGCTCGGACAAGCAGATGGCCACACGTGATCGACTTCTGGCATCGGTCCAGATGCATCTGGCCACATTGGACATGAACGATATCGAGAAGATCGAGATCGCTCTTCGGCACGATCTCGTTCGTCTTCGCGCCATGGGCTTCGCTTCTGAACGTCTCGCTGCGTTTTCCGCTGCACGCGAGAAGGTGTCCGGCCCCATCAACACGCCTCAGCTGAATGAACGCCGGGAACAGATTCGTTCACAAGCCGAACAACTCCGCAATCAGGCCAGTCAGATCGAGGCACCTGTCGTCAACAGTGTCGAGACGCTTCAGAAATCGAACGAAGATGTCATGCGACTCCAGAGGCAGGCCAACAGACTCCGTGATGAAGCGGCCATGGCCGATCCGGTCAATCGGTTCCCCATCATGGAACAGGCCATTGATCTCGAGAGACAGGCGGATCGAATCGAAGCCGAGATGATGCGTCAGGAACTCTCCCTTGAACTGGTCCAGCAACCCGCCAAGGAGATGATGGATCGTTCCCGCAACGATCTCGAGGAGATGCTGGCCGAGATCGATGCGGCACAGGATGATCTGCAGACGATCTCGAGGCAGATGTCCGAATCGGGCGCCAAGGGGCGAGTCGCGCTCCAGGAGATGGATGCGAAGATCACCCAGCTCAGCAAGGCGATGTCGGATCGAATCTCCAACGAATTGCAGCAGGCCTACCAGAAGGCTGAATCAACTCTCCAATCAGCAGCCTCCAACGCTCGCAAGGGTGGACGCAAGTCCGAGGGACGATTGGCCAAGCAGGCCTCATCAGGGCTTCTTGCCCAGATACAGCTCGAACAGGCGGATCTCGGATTGATGCAGGTCCGGGGCATGGACGAATGGATACGCATCCTCACCATGCTTTCGATGAACGATGATCTGGGCAATCGAGATGCCTGGAAGCTTCAGGCCCAGCAAGCGACCAAACGACGAGATGCGATCGCGAAGAAGACCATCGGATTCATCGATGGATCCCTGCAGTCCGGTGCCAAGTCGGATCTCATCGAGGACACACGAACCCATCTCGAGTCAGCCAAGGCTTTTCTCAATGGCGATGATCTCGATTCGACCAAGCCAGTCGCGGCTCGATCCGCCAATCCATCCACATCCAGCAACTCGACATCTGATGACGGTGAAGTCGACTACTCGAAGCCGAACGCGATGCCGAATGCCATTCGAATGGCATTCCTGAATGATGAACCGGTTCTCGTATGGAATGGTCTTCCATCAAGTTGGCGTGATCAGATCAACGGTCTGGTTCATGACTTTGGTAGCAAGATCGACGCGAACGCCTACGACGAGTTGATGAGGACGGCCCGTACGGTCGTGGATATCCTCGCCAAGAAGAAGACGTTCATCATGAACAGCCAAATGGGCCAGATGATGATGCAGCAAGCCGCAGGCGCTCAGTCCGCGGAGATAAGCGAGAACTACGATCTTCTCGTGACCGTCCTCCAGACATTTGTCGATAGCGACCTGGGTACCGCCGAGGGCTTGAAGCGATGCGATCTTGGAAAGATCATCTCCAAGTACGGGTCCGAGATCGTGAGGCTCAGCAAGGCGATTTCGATGTCATCCGTTCCGGTTCCCGGCGCAGACGACATGCCGATCGAGCCGCTTCGTGCACTCATCGCTGGAGCCGAGGGCATGACCTCCGTCGTGAACAACGTCTCAGGCGATGAGGCCACCATCACAGTCAGCATGCCCGATACCCCGGATGAAATCACTCAGATGAAGAAGGTTGATGACCGCTGGGTGCCAGTCGACATGGCCGATCAGATGCCGATGATGATGATGCAGGCCAAGGGTGCCCTTGCTGGCCAGAACATGGCACAGATGAACGCATCCCTCAAGCAGGCACAGGCCATGCTGCCCATGATCAAGGCGGTAGTAACGCCGCTTCAACAAGCCAGCACCCAGAAAGAGTTCGATGAAGCCTTGATGACCGCCATGCAAGGCATGATGCAATAGCCGGCCAATAGAAGAGTATTCCTCAAATGGCTCGTCTCAATGGCGAGCCATTTTTCTGTCCGGGTCTTCAACCTCTTCAACGATGCACGCCGACAGGCATCGGCCCCAATACCGAAGCGAAAGTCAGGAACGGCAGGTGATCTCGATCGCGGCGTCCCTGACGAGTGCCGGTTCGGTTTCATCACCCGCTATCTCGATCAATCGATTCCTCAGATCCTCATCTTCAGCGGCCTGCAGATAGTTGCCCGCCACGATGACCGCGTTGCGTCTGATCATGTCCAGCTTGGCTCGTTTCATCGACGAGGTCGTGAAGGCCTCTCGGCGATCCTCCTCCGTCCAGTCGAGCACGGCTCCAACATCGAATGACGCGCCCGACTCGTCTCTTCCCGATGTACGAGCCGCATAGGCCTCGTGTGTCGGCGTGGAAGCGGTCAGGTTCGTCGGCTGATTGTGCGGACACACCTCCTGGCAGATGTCGCAACCGAAGATCCACTCCCCCATTCCCGAATGGAAGGAGGGATCGATGGCCGAACGATGCTCGATGGTCAGATAGCTGACACAGCGAGTGGCATCGACGGACCAGGGAGTGATCGCATCGGTCGGGCAGGCATCGATGCATCTCGTGCAGCTGCCGCAAGGATCGATCTGCTCCCCCGAGCCGGTGGGCTCGATGGCGAGCGTCGTGACGATTTCCCCCAGCAGCAGCCATGAACCGACCGAGGGTTCGATCAGCAGCGTGTGCTTGCCGATGCCGCCGAGACCGGCCCCGGCCGCGACTTCCCGCTCGAGAATCGGAGCCGTATCCACACAGGCCCTGAACGTCTCGCCCGGGTACATGGACTGAAGTCGATCGGATACCTGATGAAGCCGCTTCTTCATGTGCGTGTGGTAGTCGCGACCTCTGGCGTATCTGGCGATGCGACCGGATCGAGGAGGCAGCGGCACATCGGGCGAGCCGTCGTACCGATCGGCCACGACGATCACGCTGCGAGCATCGGGCACGAGCTGTCGCGGATCGAGTCGGACATCCACATTCCGCTCGAGCCAACCCATTTCCCCATGCTGCCCGGATTCAAGCCAGGCATTGAGACTGGGTTCATGCCTGCTGGATCCGGCCACCACGATCCCCGATGCCGCGAATCCCGCATCGAGGCAATGATCGAGGATCGGTTGTGAAGGCACGGGGCTTGTCATGGTTCCATCCAGAATCGGCCGGTCAACAGACCGTATCCTCGAGATCGTTCCCGACGGGCACCAGTCCCGCATGGGCGACCAGAAGCGTTCTTGGCCCATATTCGTCGAAATCGATCGTGGCCGTGAGCCCTCGAGGCCTGGACATCAGACGATTGATGCGGCCAAGCCCGAAACGGGGATGCTCCACCTGGTCACCAAGCTTGAATTCCCTTGCAGCCGCGGCGTAGTCGAAGTCCTCTGGCGGTGGTGTCATCGTCGAGCCCCATGAGGACTCGGTCTGCCCGCATGAGATGTGCTCCACCGGGATCTGGTCGATGAAGACGCTTCCCATCGTTCGATCCCGTATGCCACGCTGGGTTCGCATCATGGCCCGCGTCATCAACAGGTCATGCCTCGCACGTGTCATCCCCACGTAGCACAGTCGGCGTTCCTCCTCGATGGCATCCGGATCGCTGATCGAACGCATGTGGGGCAGCACGCCCTGCTCGAGACCGGCGATGGCGACGACATCGAACTCCAATCCCTTGGCCGCATGCAGCGACATCAGTGTCACGGAACCATTCTCCGGATCAACGGCATCGGCATCACTCACCAGCGCGATGGACTCGAGCCAATGCGCCAGCTGCCTCCTCACATCGGGGAGCGAGCCATCCTCATCCGGCTCGATCTGGAGATCCGCTGCCGCACTGACCAGTTCGGCCAGATTCTCGATTCGGTCCTCACCATCCTCAGAGTCGACGAGGGATGACTCCAATCCCGAATCTCGCAGCACCATCGAGACCAGATCCGCCAGGTCGAGACCAAGCAGCGAACCCTCCATCGATTCCAGCCATCCATTGATCATTTCGGTGAAGCGTCCCAAAGCCTTGCGTGCGCGATCCGTCAATGTGGATACCGAATGGGGCTGACGAAGCGCTTCGCTGAATCGAATCCCGTTGGCTCGTGCATGCGCATCGAGACGATCAAGCGTCGTCTTGCCGATCCCTCTGGTGGGAACGTTGATGATTCGTCTCAGGGCGATCTCGTCATTGGGATTGAGAATCAATCTGAGATAGGCCAGTGCGTCCTTCACCTCGCGACGCTCGTAGAAGGCCGTACCTCTGGCGACCACATGTGGGATGGAGGACCGGCGAAAGGCGTCCTCCAGGACACGGCTGAAGCTGTTCACCCTGTAGAGAACAGCCATTTCACGCCATGGCCTGCCGGCATCCGAGGCCGCCTGGAAATGCCCCACGATCGTATCCGCCTCGACATGCTCGTCGGAACAGGTCCGGAATTCGACGATGTTGCCATCCTCCATTTCAGTATGGAGATCCTTGTGACGATGCGACTGGTTGTGCGATACCAGCCCCGCAGCCGCCTTGACGATATGCCCGGTACTGCGGAAGTTCCGACCCAGGTGGACGACTTTCGCATTCGGGTAGTGGGCCTCGAAATCGAGGATGTTGCGAATGTCCGCACCACGCCATCTGTAGATGGACTGGTCGGGATCACCGACGACGCAGATGTTCCGATGCTCCTTGGCAAGTCCCGTGGCGATGACGAACTGGGCGAAGTTCGTGTCCTGGTATTCGTCGACGAGTATGTACTGCCAGCGACGAGCGAATGACGCTCGCACGGCTTCATCGTCACGAAGCAGATGCGCGACGTGCCGAAGAAGATCGTCGAAATCCAATGCATCGTTTTCACGCAGGAGCGTTTCATATCGCGAGTACACCTTGGCGATCATGCGATCGTTGAAATCCATGGCCTCCTGTTCGAACGACGCTGCGTTCTGAAGCTTGTTCTTCGCGGAGGAGATTGCGGAAAGCACCGATGCCGGAGGCCAGTTCGATGTACTCAATCCGGCGTCGACCACGGCACGCTTTGCAGCATCGCGTTGATCGGACGTGTCCCAGATCGAATAGTTGGGTGAGACGCCAGCAGCGTCGGACCAGATTCTCAACTGTCGCGCACAGAACGCGTGAAAGGTGCTGACCTGCATGCCACCAGTGACGTTCTCGCCAAGAATCCGCGAGACCCGTTCTCGCATCTGCCTGGCGGCCTTGTTGGTGAAGGTCAATGCCAGAATCGATGACGGATCGACACCTGATGAAACAAGGTGTGCAATCCGCCGGGTCACGACCATCGTCTTGCCCGAGCCTGGCCCTGCGAGGACCAGAAGCGGACCTTGATTCGTCGTTACAGCCTCGGCCTGAGCCTCGGTCAAACCGTCCAGAAGTGTCATTCAGCTCTCCAAAGCATGTTCCATGATGGTATCAGGCCCAATATATTGGGCCAAAATCGAAAAAAATCGGCTCTCAAAGGTCTATCAGACAGGTTTTCCACCGATCTGACACCGGTTTGAATTTCTCAAATTGAACACGTAAAGTCCTCTCAATGCCATGTTAAGGGGTCATTTTAATGGAATCACAAGATTGTGTGCCTGTGATTGTTGCAGCCACAAGATGTAGTAGTACGATACGACCCCTGTGAGGCAATCGGTTTTAAAAGGGCCCAGAGCTACTTCGACGCCCATTTAGGACCCTTGCAAGGGCATTGTCGTCAGTGGAGGGAGAACTGTCGTGAACCTAAGAGAAACAAAGGGACCGGCACTGACAAACCTGAATTGAACGTTCACAGCATTCAGATCTGCGTGTGAACACATGTCCTGCAAACGTCCGGTGGGGATTGGGGCAGGAAATGATGGCTGGAGTATTGAGAGGAAGAGACGTATGACCGTATTGAGTGATCAGCAGATTCTAGATGACGTTCGAATAGAACCACTTCAGGAATCACAACGAGGCGAAGGTGTCGTCTCATTCGGTGTTTCAAGCTACGGCTACGACGTCCGAGTCGGTACACATTTCAAGATCTTCACGAATACCACTTCCGGTGGTGTTGCCGTCGTTGATCCGAAACGTTTCACCGATGACCTGTTCGTCGAAGTGGACACCAGTAAGACCGGTGCCGATCACGTCATCATCCCACCAAACAGCTTCGCGCTGGCCGCGACCGTGGAATGGATCGAGATTCCACGCGATGTCCTGGCCATCTGCGTTGGCAAGAGCACCTATGCACGCTGTGGACTGGTCGTGAATGTCACTCCACTCGAACCCGAGTGGAGAGGCAAGGTCACCCTCGAGATCAGCAACACCACCCCACTGCCCGCCAAGGTCTACGCGAACGAAGGCATCGCCCAGATGATCTTCCTCAGAGCCGATCAGGTTTGCCGAACGAGCTATGCCGACAGACAGGGCAAATACCAGGATCAGGAGGGATTGACACTCCCGAAGATGCTTGATTAACCACGCATCATTCGTGTCAGAGAGAACGACTAGAAAACCATCAATTGAACAGATCAATCACTGATCAAAGCCACGGAATCACAGCGCCACGGAAGGCCGGAATAAGACATGCAGATCACTCGAAGATTTACCAAGCCGGATGTAGATGTTTTCACAAGCGTCGAATGGGAACGCCGAACCAGCCGCATCACCAATGCGGACGGATCGCTCGTATTCGAAATGAACGACGCCTGGATACCCAAGAACTGGAGCCAGCTGGCCACCGACATCATGGTCAGCAAGTATTTCCGCAAAGCGGGCGTACCCCAGATCGACGACACGGGCGCGATGATCCAGGACGCCGATGGAACGACGTTGACCGGCCCTGAAAAATCGGCCAAGCAGGTCATCCATCGCCTGGCTGGCTGCTGGAGAGCCTGGGGCGAAAAGCACGGCTACTTCGATACGGCCGACGATGCCCAGATCTTCTACGACGAACTCTGCTGGATGATGCTCAATCAGGCCGCCGCCCCCAACAGCCCACAGTGGTTCAATACAGGGCTTCATTGGGCCTACGGCATCACCGGTCCAGCACAGGGACACTACGTCAACGATCCATCGACCGGTCAGGCCATGCCCGCACAGGATGCCTATTCACATCCTCAACCGCATGCCTGCTTCATCCAGAACGTGGACGATGACCTCGTGCAGCCTGGTGGAATCATGGATCTCTGGACAAGGGAAGCCAGACTCTTCAAGTACGGTTCGGGAACCGGCACGAACTTCTCCCATATCCGTGGTGAGAACGAATCGCTTTCAGGCGGAGGACGCAGTTCCGGACTGATGAGCTTCCTCAAGATCGGCGACAGAGCCGCCGGTGCCATCAAGTCGGGTGGAACAACCCGACGTGCAGCCAAGATGGTCTGCCTCGACGCGGATCATCCGGACATCGAGGGTTTCGTCAACTGGAAGGTCCGCGAGGAGCTCAAGGTCGCCTCACTCGTCGAGGGCATGAAGCATCTGAGCCCCGCCCAGCAGGATCTGGCGAAGGAACTCGGTCTCGTTCTCGACTACGACTTCAACGGCGAGAGCTATCAGACCGTCAGTGGCCAGAACTCGAACAACTCGGTTCGCCTGAGCAATGAATTCATGGAAGCTGTCGCCGACGACAAGCCGTGGAAACTGATCAATCGAACAGATGGCGCCGTCGCGGAGGAGATCAGTGCTCGCGGGCTCTGGGATCAGATCTGTCGCGCGGCATGGCAATGTGCCGACCCCGGACTTCAATTCGACACCACCATCAACCAGTGGCATACCTGTCCGGCGAGTGGTCGAATCAACGCCTCGAACCCGTGCAGCGAATACATGTTCCTGGACGACACGGCCTGCAATCTCGCTTCCATCAACTTGATGAAGTTCTACGACTCCACCAAGAGAAGCTTCGACGTCGCCGGCTTCGAACACGCCATCGACATCTGGACGATCGTGCTCGAGATATCCGTCCTGATGGCGGCCTTCCCGTCGCAGTCGATCGCCGAGAAGAGCTACCGCTATCGAACGCTGGGACTTGGGTATGCCAATCTCGGCGCGATGCTCATGCAGGCAGGCGTCCCCTACGACTCCGAGGAGTCCAGGGCCCTCTGTGGAGCCGTCTCGTCGATTCTGACGGGCCGCTCCTATGCGATGAGTGCCAGAATGGCCTCAGAGCACGGTCCGTTCCCTGGATACGACGACAACGCGGACTCGATGCTTCGTGTCATTCGAAACCATCGTCGAGCCGCTCATGGCGAGCCTCGTGAAGCGGGCACCTGGGAACTCCTGGACATCCCACCAGTACCGGTGAATCATCACATCCTCACTTCAGAGGATCGATCCATCGCCAATTCGAATGATCTTTCCCTGCGTGCCATGGCGGCATGGGACGAGGCTCTGACGCTCGGTGAAGCCAGTGGATACAGAAATGCCCAGGTGACCGTGATCGCACCCACAGGAACCATCGGTCTGCTGATGGATTGCGACACGACCGGCGTGGAGCCCGACTTCGCCCTGACGAAGTTCAAGAAACTCGCTGGCGGCGGATACTTCAAGATCGCCAATCAGTCCCTGCATCCTGCCCTGATCGCCCTGGGCTATGACGAGGACGAGACCAGTCGCATTCTCAACTGGGTCATGGGTGCGCTTGAACTGGAAGTCCCGATGCCCGACGCATGGGAGGGACCGCACAACACCTTCCGTGATTTCCTGACAGACAAGGGCTATTCCGCAGATGATCTGGCGGAGATCATGGCACAGCTCCCATCGGTCTTCGAGCTGTCCTATGCCTTCACCGCCTGGAGCATGCCAGAAGCAGTCCTCAAGGCCTGTGGTGTCACGGACATCGATGCCGCTCGTGCGGACATGAATTTCAATGGCCTTCGAGTCCTCGGACTCGAGAACAAGGTCATCCGTGAACTGAATACCCTCATATGCGGTACACAGACCATCGAAGGCGCCCCCGGCCTCAAGGACGAACATCTCCCGGTGTTCGACTGTGCCAATACATGCGGTCCAAATGGAAAGCGTTTCATCGCACCCTCGGGCCACATCCGGATGATGGCCGCCGCCCAGCCTTTCATCTCGGGAGCCATCTCCAAGACGATCAATCTTCCCAACGAAGCCAACGAGGCCGATATCGCGTCGGCCTACCATCTGTCCTGGGAACTTGGACTCAAGGCCAACGCGCTCTATCGCGATGGATGCAAGCTTTCACAGCCTCTGAACTCCAAGTCCGATGATGCGATGCTCGATGACGAGGAGGACAACAACGATCTCGAGGCAGCTCGAGAGGAAGTCGGAGAAAGCGTCGCGGCAGCAGCCGTGGTGATGTCCGACGAATCCGGTGAGGAAGTCAACTTCGTCGAACGGATCGTCGAGCGGATCATCGAGCGTCCCATGCGACGCCGTCTCCCCGACACCCGGAGAAGCATCACCCACCACTTCAATGTGGCTGGCCATGAGGGCTATCTGACCGTCGGCATGTACGAGGACAGGACACCCGGTGAACTCTTCATCACCATGTCAAAGGAAGGATCGACCATCGGTGGCCTCATGGACAGCCTGGGTACCGCGATCAGTGTCGCCCTTCAATACGGAGTACCGGTCGAAAGCCTGGTAACCAAGTTCGCACACCAGCGATTCGAACCACAGGGCATGACGACCAATCGGGAAATCCCGTTCGCCAAGAGCCTCGTGGACTACATCTTCCGCTGGCTGGGAATGGAGTTCATTCCCGGTTTCCGAGAAGCCAATGCACCAAAGAGACCCGGTACGAATCGCGACCGGGAAACGACAGCAGCGTCACGAACTACACAGGTCAAGAATGAGTTGCACCAAGTCAAGGAGGACGATGCATGCTCAGAGACGAGTGGATCAACGGAATCGATGCCATCTGGCAGACGACTGAGCAAGGATGCCATCCGTGGCATCGAAGTCCAGACCGGCCGGGCGAGCACAGGCTCCGCCCATGGAATGGATGCGTCGTCCATGTCCGCAGACCCGGAGAAGATCGATCTCCCATCGGGAGTGGTTTCATCGGAGAACGCAGAGGGCTCGACGGAAACGAAGGATGGCTTGAGTCAGGCCACCGCAACACTCATGGGCGATGCACCGCCGTGTGACGTCTGCGGATCGATCACCGTACGTAACGGCACTTGCTACAAGTGCATGAACTGCGGCAACTCGATGGGCTGCAGCTGAATGGAGGCTTGAGAGGATCAAGGACTTCCAGTCGGTATGCCAAGGGGCCGGCTGGTATTCCAGGAGGGGATACGGATCATGGAAGTTCCGATCCCGGATCGACTGAAAGGAATTCGGTTGATCCAACGCGGACACAGGACGTGTTCGCCGTAGACGGGACTCGTTCCCGTCAACATGGCTCCCCGTCCGTGCTCCCTGGGGCGTTTATCCGCCCATCGACCTTGGCACCTAAGGAGAGGCGTGGCTTTCGCGAGAAAGCCTCTAACCGCTTCTTCTCTTCCCTCCTCCCTGGGGTGGACCCACCACCGCCCCAGGGATTTTTTATGCCCACATTGAATTGTGATGCCGCCTCAGGGGCATGCCGCGGGCGTATCAACTAGACTTCTGACACCATGACGATGCCTCCACCACTTCTTCTCGCGGAACTCAACAGCTACCTGCCGGTGGCTCTGATCGTCGTGATGGCCATTATCTTCGGAGCCGTCAATCTGATCGGCACACACCTGCTTGGACCCACTCGTCACGGTGATCGAAAGGACATGGCCTATGAATCCGGCATGGCTCCAATCGGAACAGCCAGAAAACGGTTCAACATCCGGTTCTACGTCCTGGCCATGACCTTCCTCGTGTTCGATGTGGAAATCATCTTCCTGTATCCATGGGCCGTCGATTTCACCCAGATGGAACCACTGAGCGAAGAGGCGACGCTGTTCTTCGGCCGCATTCTCTTTTTCATCCTCACATCAATCGTCGCCTACATCTATGCGTGGAAAAAAGGCGTCTTTCGCTGGGACTGATCATCCATGTGCTGCCTCATCGCACTCTTCTCACTTGCCTTCCCAAGAATCACGCTTGTCCTTGTTTGGCTGCTTGATAAGCCGTTCATTGATCAGGCCTACAGCAACATGGCTGTGCCGGTCCTTGGATTGATCTTTCTACCATTGACGACGCTTGCGTATGCATGGGCGTTCACCTTCGAATCCGGAGTGGGATCAGGTGGAGGAATCCTCGTGATCGTCATCGCCGTCTTTCTGGATCTGGGGACCTATGGCGGTGGTGCTTCCACCCGAGGAAAATCCTCCCGAGCATGATTCGGACACACCCGGAACGAGCCGCTGGCCGAATTCCGCGAAGGCAAATTTCAATATTCATCGAATCGCAAGAGTTTTCATGCTCTCTGAGTTACGGAAGAGGCTATTGTTGAACCTGTTGAGAGGCAGACTTCGATACTGTCGAATACGAGCCCTTGAGGGGGGATTCGGGTATCTCAACAGATCCGAATGAAGATACGGGAGGCCAGAAGTGGCCTCCCGATGTCGTTTTGCGAGACTTCAAGAATCACTCGACTCTTCGATTGAATGGAATGGCCTGTAGGGAACATGCCTCGTTCATTTGAAGGTCGTTTGATACGGCATCCATTCTTGTTAAATACCGCAAATAGACATGCCGACATCCGAGGCGACCGACTATCTCATGGCCACCGGAGGGAGTTCACCACATGTCTTTCACCAGTACGCTGCTCTGCATCACCCTCATGGGTGCTGCTGTGATGGCCGATCCATCGGTTGAACCGATTGGATCAGGTTCCTATTTTTCCACTCTTCCCGATGGTGCGCCCGGGCCTTCCGATACAGATGGAATCACCGTCCAACCACGAGTGACCGACGACTTCATCGGCCCGGTACCGACCAACACCTGGTGGTCCTCGCTTGTCTGGGAACGCTATCCGGGGAACAGCTTCGGTCAGATCATGCATGCTCACCCGCTTTCTCTCCAGGCCAGTAGCGAAGGTCTGCAGATCGGTCATGCCAACACGGCCTTTGCCACCGGTGCTGGATACGGCTATCACTTCACATCATCCCAGCATGCCTTGACGGTCGGTGTTGAGAACCTGCAGGCATCCGACGTGCGAGTCGACGATGCAGGTGACTGGACCGTCACCGCGGCCTGGAATGATGGAACACGTTCGATGCTGACGACCTTCGGACGAGGCTTGCCGACTGTCCAGCTTCGAGCCATCAACGGGACACCGGCCATCACCATCAATCCGGACTCGGGTGGTGCCAGCAACATCGAAATCGACGGTAATCGAGTCGTCCTGCAATGCGCCAATGCCACATGGGGACTCTTTGCCCCCGAAGGCTTCGACTGGGTTCAGGAGGACACGACCTTTCTGGCCCCTGGAGCCACGCTCGTGACCGCGGCCCTTCTACCCGATGACGAGGCCTCGACGATCGATCTCTTTGCCGATCGAGCCCTGATCGCCATCGAGGACACCAGAGTCGACTGGCAATGGAATCCGAAGACTCGCACCATGGACACCACCTATTCGTTCATCACGGATTCATCCAAGGCGCCACTGGTCTGTCTGTATGGACATCAGCTCGACCATCTCATCGAGCCCATTGAGATAGTGGGCGACTACGTCACGGCTCGAGGGAAGATGACCTTGACCGACAGCACCGCTTTCACGGTGGCGATCCCCAGTCCGCCGGTACTCCCCCTTCTTCCGGATATCGGAACGGTGGATCGCAACAGACTGGAGAATCTGGTGGACGACGTCTTCCAGGACGACACTTTTCCGGGTGACACGTACTGGTTCGGCAAGGCCATCGGCCGACATGCCCAGCTGGCACTGATTGCCGATCAACTGGGCAACGAGACCTATCGGGAGCAGCTCATCGACACCATGAAGTCGCAGCTGGAGAGCTGGCTCTCGGCAACTGGTGGCAGTAGTGATGACGACCTGGTTTCCTCGGATCGCCTGCAGGCGGAATTCGCCACCGCCATCAATGGTGCCACGATCGACGACGTTGAGGATGCCGATGGCCAGGCGGTCACGGGGATCGGTGGTGGCGACTGGATACGTCTTTCATCGATCGAATTCGCAGCGGATCTACCACTGCGTGCCCTGATTCGCCTGGCTTCGGGAACCTCCGGCAGCGGGCTGGTTTCCATTCGGCTCGATTCACCGACTGGACCGGTGATCGCCGAAGCGGGTGTCGGCAATACCGGTGGCTGGAACAGCTGGACTGAGCTGGCCATCGGTCTGTCGACCTCCGATCCAGCTGTTCTGGAGGGTATCCATGATGTCTACATCACCTGTGAGACGCCGTACACGGAAGACATCTGCTCGTTGGACTGGTTCACCTTCGATTACGGAGGCGGCGGCTCGGTGGATCGCTTCTTCGCCCATGATCCGGTCTGGTCGACGCTGATCGGATACCCCGCTTCCTATGGAGCGGATACGGAACTGAACGATCATCATTTCCATTACGCCTACTACATCATGGCCGCTTCGGTCATTGCCCGCTTCGATGACGACTGGGCCGACCAGGACGCCTGGGGCGGGATGATCAATCTGCTCATCAAGGATGCGGCCAACTGGGATCGAACGGATGAACGTTTCTGTTTCCTCAGACACATGGAACCCTATGTGGGCTACTCCTATGCATCGGGCCATGCCGGCTTTGCCGCAGGCAACAACCAGGAGTCGTCCTCCGAGGCGATGAACTTCGCCGCCGCGGTCGTGAACTGGGGTGCCGAGACCGGCCAGGATGAGATTCGCGATCTCGGCCTCTTTCTCATGTCGGCGGAAACCCAGGCGATCGAACGCTATTGGTTCGATGTCGATCAGGAGATCTTCCCCGAACCCATGCCGCATCCAGTCGCTGGGATCGTCTGGGACAGCGGGGCCGACTATGCGACCTGGTGGACAGGGAATCCGGAGGAGATCCAGGGCATCAACATCCTGCCCGTCACGGCAGGCTCGCTCTATCTGGGTCAACGAACCGATTCCATCGAGCGATGCTGGGATCATCTGATCGAGAGAAATGGCGGAGAGCCGACGGTATGGCAGGATGTGCTGTGGTCGTATCTGGCACTGGCCGACCCCCAGGCGGCGATCCAACGCCTCGATGCCGATGCCGGTTACTGGCCGGAAGCCGGTGACTCGAGAGCTCGCACCTACCACTGGCTCTCGGCGCTTGAAGGGCTTGGACAAGTGGATTCCTCGGTCACTGGTGACATGCCCCACTCGGCCGTGTTCATCAATGGACAGACGAGGACATATGTCGCCTACAACCCCGATGACACGGATGCACAGGTCACCTTCTCAGATGGGCAGACGCTCTGCGTACCCGCTGGTGAACAGCACTACGCACACACCAACCAGGATGGCGACTGCCTCCTGGTCGAGGATGTCAACGGCGATGGTGTCGTGAACGTCAACGACCTGCTGATCATGCTCGGCGACTGGGGTCCATGCCAGGGCTGCTCGTCGGATATCGATGGCGACGGCATGGTGAACGTCAATGATGTGCTTGCTCTGCTCGCTGCATGGACATCCTGAGCGATTTGGATCCCGAAACCACCCGCCAACTCCCGATCATGAGCCCGTCTGATGCGTGACATGCAGTTGTTCAGGCACGTTCGCCGCTTCTTTACGGAATTGGACCCTATTTGTTTGACGCCGATTCAAACTGGCTCAATCTATGCATTGAGCATGTGGGGAGGACCGATCTCGGCGGTTGTTGCCGTGCGTTGATTCCTCCAGATCAAGGTGGCTTGACGGTCGATTCAGACCTGTTTCTCAAACTAGGTCCGAATGAACAAGAGGGATCCTCCGCGGTGAATATCAAGTCGATGACCATGAATCACATGCTTCGAAAAATCATGCCACTCATGGCGATCATGGTATTTGTCTCAATGGGCACGACAGACGCCACGGCAGCTCGAAGCGGATCGGCGAACTTCCAGTTCACCGAAGAACTGCATGGAATGTATTTCGGCATCTCGTCGACTCAGGATGTTCTTGTCTATGAAAGCGTCGTGGGACTACCACTCGACATCAATACCGGGATCTACAGGATCGGTATAGGCGCCAATGAAGTACCCGGATTCAACTATTCAGGTCAATCCGCCAAGCTCTATCTGTTTCCACACAGTGCGCCTGCTTCACTGATCCCCGCCCCCGTGGCGATGGATGGACATCTCTTCCAGAACATCGAGATATCGGTTCCGGGCGATTCCAACATCACGGCATTGGCGAGCTTCGGCTTTCCCGCCGAGATCTACCACTCGGGTTCGTCGACCAAACTGGGGTTCCCGGGGCATACGGCCATTGAGATCGTGTCCGAACTGGCGAATTCAGTGAGCATCGAAAACTGCAACCCACCCGCATCGCTCCTGACCAGAAACGAGTATCAGTGCATCTACACCGAAATGAATCAAGCCGGTGGAATCCATCTGGGCTGTCCCACCAGCAGTACCTGGAACTACAGCGGCATTCTCGGACCAGTCAAGTTCCAGAATACGTCGGCCGCCACCAGCTGCCCCTATCCGACATACACGGACTACATCAAGACGATCACACACGACGATCCACTCCTCTTCTACTACGACTCCACGGCGATTCCACCTCAGACGGCAGGTGCCTGGAAGGCATGGGGAAACGATGATGGGAACATCTGTCTTTCGAGATACGACGCTTCTCCAAGTGACTATCTGGAGTTCAGCGATACCCAGACACCCTTCACACCTCCAAACAGCGGCGCCAGTCAGTTGATCTACAACGGGCAGGCCATCGGTGGCAACACGACGATCACAGTCCATGGTTCGGGACAGGACTGGCTGAGCTGGTTCAATGCAGGCAGCCCGACCCTTCTGGGTGACCTCGCTTATGCCTTCAGCTATGGATATGCCGGCAGCAAGCTCCATGTGAGCCAGGGCGATGACGACTTCTGGAGAACCACTCAACCTGGTGATCCGAATGCGATTCAGATCCGCAATCTCAACGCCAGCAACTACGGGAATTCCAGGAAATCGATGCAGTGCGTCGTTCCAAGCTTCAAGGATGTCCGCATCTGGAACGGGCAGACCGTCGATGACGGCCACTACGACACGTACGCGTCGATCATTGCGGAAAAATCGGACAACACGATCTACGGACATACCTATTCGGATCACTACAAGTACAAGAACGTCACGATAACCACCAATTTCGATGAAACCATCATCATCAATGCCTCGACCAACATCAGCTCGAGCATATATGGCGATGCCAACGGCGATGGTGTCGTGGATTCAGCCGATCGAACAACCGTCAATGCCGTACTTGGCGTGTGTACCCATGACATCGATGCCGATGGCATCACGGACATCAATGATCTTCTGGTCGTCATCGAGGGCTGGGGCACGACCTGCACACCCTGATACATTTTCCCTGACGGATCAAGGATCGACACCCAGACCATCAGGCCATTGGGTGTTTGTTCCATCCCCGAGCCCTTGTGGCGATGTCCAACGGCCTGTGCCGATACATGAACATCACACCAGGCCCCGGATGGATACCTCATGAGCTCATTCAAGTTCTTCTGGACAACGCACAAGTGGACCGGCATCGTGATCGCGATACTGCTGGTCATGTCCTCGATCACCGGATTCCTGCTGCTGATCAAGAAGGACTTCGACTGGATCCAGCCTCCCACGGCCACCGCCACGGAGGGGAGCATCGAGGATTTCGCACCGATCCAGACGGTGGTGGCCACCATCATCGCCCAGGATCATCCGGACTTCCAGACCCCGGATGACATCGACCGCATCGACACCCGCCCCGAGAAGCGGCTGCACAAGATTCGGTCACGCCATCACTACACCGAGTATCAGGTCGATGCGATCACCGCCCAGATCGTCAGTGGTCCGGATCGCCGAATGAGTGATCTTCTGGAGTCCATCCACGACGGGTCCTTCTTCGCCGGCTGGTTCCACGACTGGATCATGCCCATCGTGCCCATCGCGATTCTGATGCTCGTGTTCAGCGGCTTCTGGCTGTGGTTGCAGCCCAGGAT
>DEYM01000110.1 GCA_002364555.1 Phycisphaerales bacterium UBA3158
TCGCGATCAGGCGTCCTCCATGCATTGTCCGTTGACCTCAGGACGAGCATGGAATCACGAACATCGGCTTCCGATATCTCCTGGGGAAGCGCTCTCTGCAGATCACGAAGCAGGATGACGTAGACACCGCATCGAGCACCGCTTCGAATGATGCCCTGGAGTCGTCTGCTCGCCTTGTCGCTCAGATTGACGGGAAAGTCGGCCATGACGAGGAACCGGTACGGTTCGGCGATCTGTCCCGCGTTCCTGTTGTAGTCGTCAATGGTGGCGTATTCGTTTCGAAGATACTTCTGGATGACTTCCTCCATGTGTTCAGTCAGGTTGAGAAGCTGTTCTTCGATATGGCGTTCCTCGGTATAGATGCGTTCGAGTATTCGACCCTCGTCCGAATCGGCGAGATGCATGAACGCCGCGAAACTCTCGCCCAGGCCCACGGGGTCGATGATGGTCAGCGAGGCCTTGCCGGCCGGTATCGACGCCATCAGTCTGAGCATGTAGGAGCGTGTCGCCGCCAACGCCTCGTTCCTGTTGTCCGCCCTGTACTCGAACATGATCGAGACGTCGTGGGGGAGATGGGCCGACAGCGGAAGCGTGGCCTTCTCCGGTCCATCCCATTCAAGATCCGTCAGGTCGAGCACCGGTTGGAACAGCTCGTCGATATCGATGTCGATTTCGCCGATGGTCGCTATGAATGAGGCATCGTTTTCGTCAGACCAGTCCTGCCATGTGGAGTTGTTCCAGTCCAATGGAGAGACATCCCGGATGCCGCTGAGGAGTTCGAGTTCATTCTTGAATCGATCGGTTTCATCCTTCCAGTTGATCGCCAGTTCACTCGTGGTCTCGTTGAAGGTCTTTGTCGTCTCTGTGATCCGGGATTCGGTTTCATCGTTGAGCTTGTCTATTGCTTGCTCATATCGGGTTCGAAGCCGAACCATCAGGTTGCGGGACTCCAGCTCGATGTCGTCACGATCCTTCTCATGCATCTCCCGGGCCATCCCGACTTTCTTCTCGTAGCTGATTTCAAGTTTTTCATGGCGTCGATTCTTTCTCTTCTCGACCACCTCGATACTTGGTGAGATATGCTCCTTGGCCCGGTTCACCTTCAGATTCAGCAATTCGGAAGCCTCGTCGCAGATCCTCTGGTGGGTCTCCTCGGCCTCGGCTAGAAGTCGTCTTGCCACTTCCCTGAGAAACATCACCCGCTGTCCATCACGATTGGCTCGTCTGGACCGTCGCAGCTTTTCAATGGGAAGTTTCCACGGTTTGGCCCACGAAGAGCCGGCATGAAAGGAACTGATCTCCTTGAGTTCCTCCAGGATCACGGCCAGATCCATATCCTCGGATTCTCCATCGAGGTTCTCCGAGGGGGTCATCTTCGATGGAAGCAGTTGCTTGAGGGATTCGGAGACGCTGTCTATCTCGGCGAACAAGCCGACCGATGTCCTCAGTTCCTTCTTGGCCAGGGTGATCGTCTGTTCATACTTGCCTTCCGCAACCCATTCCTCCGACTCGATCTTGGATGTGGCGCTGCTTCCAGACGAGTGGGCTTCGGTATCGATTGCGGTTTCCCTGTCCTCAAGCTGTCTCTTGAGCCTCGCCAGACGATGTGTGTACTTGTCCTCGGTCTGCCTCAGCTTGAACTGGAGCGAGTTCTTCGCATCATCGACTTCCATCTCGAATTCAGTGGTCAGCGTCTTGGTCACCTCACGCGCCCTGAGATTCGCTTCGGATACCAGGCGATCCCTTCTGGCCAACGCTTCGGTGAATCCACTGCTCGTGCCGCTGGACGTTGTCCGGATCGACAGGATCAGATCGATGGTTCGACTCAATGGTGATTGACTGGTTGATGGCTTCATTGGGTGATCTGGAAGGTGGCTCTTTTCAGATGGTTCTGAATCTTCATTCATTCACTTCGGGGTCCGACCGGCGTGATCGTCTTTCTCCGTACGGCGCATCATCATGGGTCGCCAACTCCTGAACAGCCGTTTCAAGCACCTTGTGCATCTGCTCGCTCGCGATGACGGCGTTTCGAACCTCGCTATCCAGATGCACGATGTATTTCTTGTTGATGCCATCGTAGATGGGGTCGTTCCAATGTTCCTTGAGCATCTGCCATCGCGTGACGAGTCTCTGTGAACTGACGAATATCTGCTGTGCGGAGGCATTGAGACTCATGGCTGTCCATCCATTTCTCCGGTTTCATCCGTGTCGTTGAGACTGTCCGTTCCAGACTCGTCGTCGATGGTTTCGCCGCTTCTGCTGAAATGATCCGCCTCATCCTGTCTGTCCGATGCCCATTGCTCGAATTCACCCGGGTTGGGCGACAGTCTGAGATAGGAGTCCAGATGATCGGCCAGAATCTTGAGCATGGATGCCAGCTTCGACATCTCGTCGCCGGCTGAATTCGACAGTGATCGAAGCCCGCTCTGCATCAGCATCGATTCCTTCGAGATAACCGAGCCCCATTTCTTGAGGTCTCGTATTCGGTCCATCGTCATCTGCTGCTTGGCCTTCGCCCGATTGAGTGCCTTGCGTTGATCGGCGAACATGCGTGGACTTTCGTCCGGTCTGGAGATCTTCGCTCTTTCCAGATCGCTTCGGGCGTTGTTGACTTCGGACTCGACCTTTCGACTTCTGATTTTCCAGATGGGTGGTTGTTCGAGTGTGATCCATGCCTCCATCCTGCGGACTTCCTTATGCATGGAGTCGAGCTCCCTGAGCGCGACCTGCTGGAATTCGCGGATGTCGGCTCGAAAGGAATCGAGCAACTCGACGTTCTGGATGTTGGCTTGCTTTCCCATGGCGTGATCATCCCTGGTCGAGATATTCCTGGGCCTTCTCCGCTTTTCGCATCAGATAGGGGACATGATCCTCCGTTGCCTTGCTGAATCTGGTGATGGCCCGGAGTGTCTGCTCGAATTCCTGCTGGAACTTGTGATGCTCCTGATCCCGCCATGTCTGACCGAGTGCATTCATTCTCGCATTGATCAGATTCATGCCTTTATCCAGTTCCTCGCGGAAGCGGCCAAGGTCTCTGGCAAACCGTTTCAATTCCTCAGGATCAATGATGGCTTTGGCCATGGCTCCTCCTTGTTCATGTCTGAGTATAGGTGCTTACATGGGTCATTGAACCGGTCGAGGTTCTCCGGCATCCGTGTTCGTGGATTGAGCGGCAGAGGCGTTTGAATTCGAGTTTTCGAAGAGTCTCGTCCATGTTCCGCTGATCTCGCCATCGACCCTGCCACGAATGACGACGTTCTTCGCCATCGTCACATTCAGATTCCCATTGATGATGCCGTCTTCGGCAATCTCGATGTCATTACCGAGGAAGGCGACATCACCTTCGACGATTCCTCCGATGACGGCGTCATTCGAAATGAGTGCCAGATCGGCAAGGGAGCCTTTTTCGATCAGGATCGAATGCTTGCCGTAGATGTACGTATCCACCTGGACCGGTTCAGAGATCACGACGTCGGCTCCTTCCACAAGCGCATAGCCGGCGTCCAGATAGCCGTCCTCGAAATCGGACACGGTCGCCCAGATCTGCCAAAAGCCGTAGAACACAACGCTTCCACCGATCAGAACGAGTCCAGCCAGCAGAAGGCATCCGGAACTGAGCCCCTTGTTCTCTGGTGTGCCGTGCTCCATTGTCGGATGGTCTGTCATGGGTGTTTCTCCAGGCGGTTGTTCGGCTTTCTTCTCTGAAGCCATTGATTCAACGTCATGAGTAGCAGGGCGATTCCCGGGAAAACGAACCATGGCCACATGTCCAGTATCGGAGGCAATGGCGGACCGGCTTCGAAAGTGAACTTGACTCTGGATTCGAGATCCTCGTCCATCACGGAAGTCTCCACGGTCCATTCTCCGGATTCAGGGAGATCGAACTTGGCACTGTAGAGAAGAAGGTTGGTGGCTGTCTCACGTGTGGCCTCGACCAGCATCGAACTGACGTTGTCGTTCTCATGCTCCAGGAACATCGAGATGGTTGCATCCAGGACAGGTGTATCACTCTCGGCCTCCTGGACCATGACGGACAGATCGACCAGACCCACGCGCAACGGGGTCGGCTCGGAGAACACGGTGATTCTGTAGGGCCCCCGGACGCTCGAGATGCGGACGATTCCACTGTCTGCCTGAGCGATGGATGAGACCAGGAGAATCGTCGCCGGAATGAGCAACCTGATGAGTGTCATGAGTCAGAAGCCTATCACCCGGGGGGGATCTCAGGATGGCATGGTTCCTCTCATCTCCATCGGCTGGAAGATGATCCAGACACCCGTGAACCAGAGTGCCGCTGTCAGTACCGCCCAGGGCAACCATGCGGCAAGTTCGCTCGCGAAACGTCTGGTCAGTTGGCGAGCCAGCTTGTATTGAAGCCAGATGCTGACCAGAAGCCCCACGTCCAGAATGAGCAGTTCCAGCGGAATGAGCCATGAAGGCGCCGGCCCACAGCAGGACAGGGCCCAGACGGGTTCCCCGAGCATCGTGGAGCCCATGTCCTCGGCGGCACGCTGGACCGATGGAATGATCGTGCCCCAGCTGGTGAAGAGATGGAAGAGCATGTGCACCAGCCACATCGCGAAACCGATCGGAACCAGCGTCATCGTGAACCGGATGGCGGCCTGTTTCCAGCTGCAACCCATGTCGGAGAGTCCATGGGATGCATTCGTCACCAGCGTTATGAGCACCAGTGGCAAGAGCAGAAGTCCCAGGAGCAACGATGTCGAGATGACCCACCAGCTCTGAATGCCGATTGAATCCGCTAGCTGGTCCTGCCATTGTAGTACCGGTCCGACCATGCCCAGTGCGTTGACGAATGCGCCGAACACGAGAACGGCAACCATCGCCATGACATCCCATCGATTCGAGATCTTTCTCAACGATGATCGCCATCGATCGTCAATCAGCTCCGAAGGCCCTGAACGCGGCATGATTCCGATGTTGTCATGAGGGCATGCCTGCACGCAGTCCAGGCACCAGGTGCAATCCATGCCGCCTCTCTTCTTGGGGAGAAAGAGGTCCAGTTCGCATCCTCTCTGCTGTTCATTGCCTCGAATGCAATCGTAGGTAGAGCATTCGTCGCATCCCTTTTTCTCCCGTATGCGAACCTCCAGCGGAGAGATGGTCGATTGCACGAAATGAAACTGTCCGATCGGGCAGACGTACTTGCAGAAGGAGGCGCCCTTGAAGATGGCGTCGACGGCCATCGCCAGGACGAAGTAGGTGATCACGATCCAGGCAGTCCACCACGGCGTGTTCCAGAGGCTGAAGGCTTCATAGGACCAGAGGAAGAGAATCAGCAGAGCGACAGCGAGCCATTTGCTTCGAAGTGCATGAGGCCATCTGAATCGTCCACCACCTATTTTCTTGGCGAGTTCCCGAGGCAGCATGAACGGGCAGGCGAAGCAGAACAGGTTGCCGGCGATCAGAAGGGCCAGAACGACGAAGCCTCGCCAGTGAATCCAGGGAAGGACACCGGCCAGATTCATAGGGCTTATCTGTGGCCCAAGCAGGCCATCGAGGATCACTGCCAACGCCAGTAGCAGCATCACGGATTGCATGGTCCGTCTGAAGACTCTGTGCCTCAGGACGGATCCGATGTAGGGGATTCGCAAGAGATCGAACCCGGG
>DEYM01000041.1:0-23704 GCA_002364555.1 Phycisphaerales bacterium UBA3158
TGGTGGACTGGGACAGGAAAACCATGAAAGCATGTCGATTGCATGGATTGGGCGATGCTTCACTCTCCACAGGCAGGCATGGCTTGAGAACACCGGTTGAGATTGAACACGTCGATCCGGATCTGATCGATGCCATCATCGTGCCGGCGATGGCCTTCGATGACAATGGCGGCCGACTTGGTAGAGGCGGTGGGTACTACGATCGTTTTCTCGAGGCGACCACATCGGACATGAAGCGAATAGGAGTCGCATTCGATCAGCAGATTGTGGAGAAGGTTCCCGTCGAGCCCTGGGATGAGAGAGTCGACATCGTCATCACGCCCAGCAGGACGATCTCGATCTGTACCGGGGAATCCTGAAGATCACTGGCGTACGTCGAGGGTGCTGACACCTTCGGACATCAAGGCGTAGATCGTGTCTATCTCGCCATCTCGAAGCCGAACACATCCCATGGATGAATCCGTCCCGATACTCTCTGGCTCGATGGTCCCGTGTATGCCGAAACCCCGTTCGCCCTTGTTCGTGGCATCAAGGCCTTCCAGGCCAAGCCAGTACTCGCCGATGGGATTCTCCGGATCATCCGATGGATAGAACTCGCCTGTGCGGGGATTGGTCCATGTCGGATTGACGATCTTCTGTCCTTTTCTCACGCGGAACCTCCCTGTTGGCGTGGAATCAAACTGTCCGAGTCCAACTGTATAGCTTTTGACAAAGGCTCGCTCAGGCCCCTCTCCCATGAAGAGATCCAGCTGATGATTGGTCTTGCTGACTTCGGCATGGAATGGCCCATGGAGGATCTTGATCGTCTGACCGACCTGGATCTTCTCTGGTCGATCAAGCCCGTTGATCATCTGGAGAAGCCGCCAGTCGATCTTGAGATCCTCGCGACTGACGATTCTGGAGAGGGAATCACCAGGCTTGACTGTGTACTCGCTGGCCCAGGGATCACCCTCGAAGACATCGGAGCCGAAGACCAATTCATCATTCAGCATTCCCAGCATCTGCCTTGCTTCATACCCCTGGCCGGGCTCAAGGGCACCGCTGTCAATGGCCTGGGTCAGCAGTGTCCTGGCCTCCAGGAAACGACCCTGCTCGATCAAGGCGGCGGCCATTCCCAGAGGGCCCTCTTGAGCGACCTCCTGAACAACTGGAATGTCGATGGTCTGTACCGGGGCCTGCACTTCCTTGACCACCACGGGTACTTCACGTGGCGTCTGAGGAACCTCAGACACCTTTGCGGGAGTGTTCATCGATGAAGCAGGGACGTCTTCGATGACAGTCTCTGAAGCTCCTGGTGTCCATCGTGGTGGTGCGGAGGTCGTGTTCATGACCTCTCGTGAGACGTTGGAAGCCAGAGGGTCTGCAATGGCCATGACGCTCGTCGGAGCAACCTCTCCGGAATCGCCCTCTCCATCCCATCCATAGGCGATCCAGAAAACCACCCCAGCGGCAACAAGCAGCGTCACGAACAGGACTGGACCACGTCGTTTACGGCGGCGACGATAGACATATCTACCTCGAACGGGACTGGACTGCATTTGACTGGGAAGTGCCATCCGAAACCTCCTGGGATTCTGCGGTATGCAGACTATACCCAGCAAAGACAATTGGGTTCATCTGAACTGCGGACGCGTATCGTCAGGGCGGAATGAGCCCCGTCAGAACCTAGAACATCAGCTGAAGCTGACTTCTGATGAGAAACTGAGCATGATGGTTGTCCGGATCGGTTCGCCAGCCGGTCTGATCGATGGTCATGAAACCGGTGATGGGATCGAAAGAGACGCCGAAGTCGGTGGTGAATTTCACATCCTGGCCATCGAGATACCAGTTGAAACCGACGGTGAGAATCGAGACTCCCTGGGTGTCGATGCCGTTTCCTTCAGGATCGCTGAGTACCTGATTGAATGGCCCGCCCATTTCATACCGCGCGTAGATTTCCCATTTGGGATCCACATACATGCTGCCCTGAGCGACCAGCCCCCAGTAATCCAGTGAATCGATGTCCCCCCCGGGATCCATCTGACGTTCCCAGACCATTGAGGCGAAGAGCGACGCGCCACCGAAGTCGGCGGAGATATCCGCCGTGAGTCCGTAGAGCATGTTCTTGGGGTTGTTGGTGGACTCGTCGCGTTCCTGCGACTGACCGGTTCCCGCCACGCCGAGCATCAGACCAAACTCCTGATGAGTCGGTGATGTGAATTGACGGAACTGCTCCCACTCACCGGCCAACAGCCATTCCAATCGTCCCGTGAAGGACCATTCCGTATCAGGCCGATAAGCGGCATAGGGTGGCACCTGCTCCTGATTTCGGATCGAGAACAAGGCGGTACTGCCGTTTGTGAACGCCACCTGAGTTCGAATGGCACCCAGGGCCATGTCCAGCTGTACACCCTGTGATCTTCCAAGACCGAAGCGATAGTCGATGAGCGACCGGTCCACTGCCAACTGCAGTCCCTCGTAGACCAGGAACTCGCGAGTGAAGGGAAGCTTGAAGATACCGGCCTTCACGGCGATGTTCTCCGTCAGACGCTGCTTGACCCAACCCTCGAAAAGTCTTGTGCCGAATTGCTGGGGATCTTCACTGAATCCGTAGGGATCCAGACGTCCGAATCCCATCTCCATGAAGAACTGCGTGTCGTTGAAGACATGACCTCCGAGATTGAATCTCGTCGTCGAGTTCTCGAATCCGTAGCGGGTTCTGTCGGAATTGTTGACGACATCACCATCATCGCCATTGAGGATGTTCGCCAGAAAGCGAACCTGCATCAGGGCACCGATGTTCAGGCGAAATCGCCCATCGGCACTGGCCAGGAAGAAGCCGTCGGACCAGCCAGCCATCAGGCCGTTGCCCATCAAGCTGGCTCGGGTATCGGCATCTGCCAGAACATCCTGAACGAGGCCCTTGATCTCCTCCGCACGCTGCTCGGTCATCCAGTCCTGCTGCGTCTCTGCACGGAGGATGTCGATCTCCTCCTTCATTCGACTGTTCTGGTTCTTGACCTTCTCGAGCTCCTGACGAATCTCGTCGAGATCGGATGCTGTGATGCCCGTGAACTCCTTCGAGAGCTGTGGGGCATCTGCAACCTCTGCCATCGTCGTATGCCCCAGAATCAGGACAACCAACAGTGGCAGGAGTCGATGGACGAGTACCAGTTTTCCAGAAGCTTGCATCAACATCTTTCAGATGCTCCGAACGATAGGGCCAACTTTCATCAGCAGTGTATCGCTACAGGCCAAGGCGTGTGCTTCGTGCATAAAAAGACACCGGCCGACCCATATGGGTCGGCCGGCGCGAACATCGAGAGTTGCAGTGGGGTCATTTGACCCGCTAACTCAGAAGAAGAGCTGGAGCTGCGAACGCAGCATCCACTCGCCACCATTGGTGCCCGAAGGCAGCCAGTTGGTGTAACCGTAACCGGAACCAAGAGCAACAACCTGGCTGAAGGAGTAGCTCCAGTCAAGGCTCAGCTTGGCGTTGTTACCAGCGAGGTACCAGTTAGCACCAACGGTCATCATGTTGAGATTCGCGTTGCTGCCATAAGTGCTGGAATATGCTGGATCGAGCCACTGGTATCGACCATAGAGCTCGACGTCATCCATGATGTACATACCACCTGAGACTTCGAAGCCCCAAGGGTTGTTCGAGGATGAGTTCTGGCTGTCGCCAATGCTGATTGAACCCATTACGTTCCAACCGTTCATGTTCATGGAAAGGTCACCGGTGACCTGCCAATCGCTGCGGCTAGTGTATGGCCACAGATCCGTGTCGGAATCGAGGTATGCAGCACCGACACCAGCGAGAATGCCCATTTCTTCACCTGGGGCAGAGCTGATCTGGTCGAACTGTTCCCAAGTACCGGCTGCCAGCCATTCGAAACGACCAGAGAAGGCATACTCAGCACCGTTGGTGAAGTATGGGCTCTGTGCGTCCTGAGCGAAGGACTGGGAAGCGTTGGAGTACATGGCGTTGGCACGGAACGTGTCCGTGTCCCACTTAACCTTGACACCGTTGGTCAGGTTGGTGGTACCCCAGAAGTAGGTGTACAGCGAACGCTCAATTGCCTGCTGATATTCAGCATTGACAACGAAGCCACGCATTACGTCGTACTTCTGACGACCGATCTGAACGCTGAACTCGTCGTTGAACTTGATGCCGCCGTAGGCCCATTCGAGGACGCCTTCGGAGATACCTGGGTTCGGAGTTGCAGCTGCAACACCACGTGCAGGGAAGCCGGCAGCGGAAAGCTGAGTAGCGACACCTTCGTTGGTGGTGTTGTAGGGCGACCAGTTGAGTCGCATGTTGTAGTAATAGTCCTCAGCGACGACGCCGGAGAGGTTGATGGCTGCACGAGTGGTCTCGAAGCCGTCATTTGTGCGGTTGCCGTACTGGAACGGGAAACCGAAGCCGGCGCTGGTAGCACCGGGAGCGAGTGCGAGTGTGCCAGCAGGTGTATCGACGTACTGTCCGATACCTGGGTTCTGGGCAACCGCATCGTAGGTGCCTGTGTTGAGCCGTGGGTCAACTGCATCACCGTAAGGGCCAGCCAAATTTCTGTCGTCAAAGCCCTGCGAAGCCACTACTGGCTGAAGAGGGTTGAGAACAACATTGTTTGGGTTGTTGGCGTAGTTCTGTGAGGGGGTGAAGTCGTTGGCAGTCAGCTGAGCTGCCAATGCTGGACCGGACAGTGGCGTGTTAGGCACACGGTTGTTGCTCAGGATCCAGCGGTTCTGGAGGAGTCCGTTGATACGGAGCTTCCACTTGCCGTCGGAGCTTGAGATAACAAATCCGTTGTCGTAGCCAGCGGACATGTTGGACCCCTGGAGACTTGCACGCGTATCCGCATCTGCAAGAACGTCTTGGACGATCTCGCGGATCTCTTCGGATCGTTGCTCAGTCAGCCAATCGGCGTCCTGTTGGGATGAAAGCTGCGCGATCTTGGCTTCAGCGGCTTCAAGCCGAGCCTGCAGATTCGTGCTGCTGATATCAGAGGACGGTGAAGCTGCAAATACAGCACCCGTCAGCATCGTTGCAGTGGCTCCTGTAAGGAGACCTACCTTAGTCGTCAGACTCATCTGTCGACACTCCTAATCTCTCGAACGCTTTGGCCAAAGGTCAGCCGCTGCGCTCTCTCTGTTCGTGCCACGCTTGCGAAAACCCGAGCCAACACGGCCCGGCACAAGTGGGATCTTCGCCTATCGACCAACCTAGGCCGATTTGTTGAAGGGCGGATGATACCGACTTGGTGGCACAACGCTACTCCTGAGGGTCGAATCCGTTGTTTTCAGGATCTAGCCCCTATTGCAAACTAAATAAAGCCGTCTTAAGACCCTTGTAAACAACGATTTACAAACAAACTCGCAGTTTTCTTTATCTCTTTACATCTCAAGAACAATCCACTGAATGGCTCTCAAGATGTCATTAGAAGGGTTTATGAGGCCTAATCGAGGCAAAGAAACCTGAAAATGCCTCATAAAAACAGCCTCATGAGCACTCTGGCTTCACACACTTTTTTGTTTTTTCAATGCGGATTTAGATGATCTGATCCAATTGCAGGTTCAGATTCGTCTCATCTTCCAGGACCAGACAGCGAATGCCAGGATGGCTCGGATTCGAGACCACCTTGTGGGCTTGGGATGAGACTGATTTCCGAAAGCTGTTTCTGATCGCCATCGCCAATAGTCACGGCGAAATCGACCCTTATGGATCAACCAAAGAGTCAAGAGTCCCATTGATGCCTGGAATATGAATTTCAAACAACCCATTTGAAGCCGCTCCTGGCCGTAGCCATGGTGGTGTACCTACACGCAATCCTACCGGCACTTCCATATATAGACAGTGATCCCGTCTGGAACCCCCCCTTGAGCCGCTGACTATTCACCGTGTGCAGCTCACGAGCAATTGGGTGCTGCCGAGGATCTGATCCCTCTGGCAGCCCGTTTCAATCAGGGCGAGGTGGCTGGTCTGCACATCATTGGAGGTCGACATGCCATGACTTCCTGTACGAATGCTTGGTAGGTGCCATGCCCGAGCTGCATCAGGCAGTCATTTCATACTTCAAATGTTCATTGAAAACTTGAGCAGACTTCGAATCAACGCTTACACTCGGAGACACTTCCCGGGCCTGCGTCCGAAAACATGTCCTATACAGACGTCGATCGATGCTCCGACACGATCGGCGTCTGTCACTTTTGCATTGACGATGTCGATCAGTTGGTGCCGGCTAGTCCGGAAACGGACTCATCCTCGGCAGGGCTGAAACGACTACCTACTAGACCGATTCGCTTGTTCACCTTTGATTGCGACGGCATGAGCGGCTGCAGCAGGAACAAGATGAGAATGGCACCAAGTGAGCCAGCCCACAGATAGGAGGTCCATCCGAGGTAGACGAACAGCGAAGTCATCAGAAGCAGACCCAGGCTGATTGGAATCATGCCTTCCCACGCCAGCTTCATGAGTTGATCGAATCGGAATCGCGGCAGCGTCCAACGAATCATCATCCCGAGGAAGATCAGCAGGAAGCATTTGCCCAGGACGATCCCGAACTGCAGGAGGATCAGGAAAATACCACCTGTCTGGGGAAGGTCCCAGCCAGTGATCGGATTGATCGACCAACCACCCAGGAAGAGCGTGGTGAAGAAGGCGGCACCGACCACCAGATGGATGTACTCGCCCATGAAGAACAGGGCCCATTTCATGGAGGAATACTCGGTATGCCAGCCACCGACCAGTTCCTGCTCGGCTTCTGCCAGGTCAAATGGAGCCCTATTGGCCTCCGCCAGGAGGCAGATGAAGAAGATGATCGCAGCCAGCGGCTGCTGAACCAGGAACCACTGTCCCTCCAGCTGCTGGGCGACGATCTGCTGAGGCAGAAGTGTTCCCGCCGCCAGAACGACACAGAGGAGGGCGAGCCCCATGGGGATCTCGTAGGAGATCATCTGGGCAGTCGCACGAAGTCCACCCAGGAAGGAGAACTTGTTGTTGGATGCCCAGCCACCAAGGCCTACCCCGTAGACACCCAGCGAGCCGGTTGCCACGAGATAGATCACGCCGATGTTGATATCGGCTCCCATGATGGAAACCGTCTGGCCACCACCGATTTCAAGATAACCCGCCCATGGAATCACGACGAAACCGATCATCGCCGGAATGACCGTGATCACTGGGGCCAGGATGAAGAGTGTTCGATCCACTCCCTTGGGCATGAACTCCTCCTTGACGAAGAGCTTCAAGCCATCGGCCAGGGGCTGCAGAAGACCCATCGGACCGACTCTGTTGGGACCGATTCGGTCCTGCACCCATGAGCAGACCTTGCGTTCAAGCAGAATCAAGTAGGCCGCCGCACCCAGACACAGGTGGAGAACCACGAGTATCACGATGACGGAGGCTATGAGCTGCGGAACCCAGGGGTGCAGTTCCATGAGCTGAGGAATCCAGGAGGGAATGTCCATAGAAGCGTCAGTGTAGCCTCAGGATCGTCCCAAGGACACTCAATTCAGCCACCTAATGTGGAGACGCGACTGCCATTTCCGGGAACGCATCCTGAAGCGCATTGACGGTCCAGTTTCCAGCCCTCAAGGCACTGATGGCACTGACCGCCGCCAGAGCACCCGTTCCTGTGGTGATCATGGGAACGCGGTTGAGAACCGCCATGGCCCGAAGCCGCCCCTCGTCGGTATCGGCTCCCGTTCTGGTCGGCGTATTGATGATGAGATCAATCTCACCATTGGCCAGAAGATCCAGGATGTTGGGCCTGACCCCTTCGGAGATCTTTCTGATCAACTCCGTTTCAACACTGTGACTATGGAGCATTTTCCGGGTACCCACCGTCGTGCAGACCGTGAATCCCATCGACACGAGGGACCTGGCCACCTCGATGCAGGTGGATTTGTCGGAATCCCGGACGCTCAGGAAGACTCGGCCCGAGGTAGGCAATGGAAGTCCGGCAGCCATCTTCGACTTGGCCAAAGCCATGGCTGCCGATCGATCCAGGCCCATGACCTCACCGGTCGATCGCATCTCGGGCCCCAGAATGACATCCACCCCGGGGAATTTCTCGAACGGGAAGACCGGTTCCTTGACCGAAGTGAATTCATGATCGAGCGATTCCTCGACCTCGAGCGATTGAAGCGAGGCACCCATCATGACCCGGGCGGCGATGCGCGACCAGGGTCGACCTGTCGCCTTGGCGACGTACGGAACCGTTCGGGATGCACGGGGATTGACCTCGAGCACGAAGATCTCCTCGTCCTTGATGGCCATCTGGATGTTCATCAGGCCCCGAACCGGCAGATGTGCCGCCAGCTTGCGAGCGGTCTCGCAGATTCGTTCCCTCATGCCCGACCGCAACGAAGCTGGTGGAAGTGTGCAGGCGGAATCGCCTGAATGGACACCAGCCTGCTCGATATGTTCCATCACACCGCAGACAACCGCTCTGGGCTCATCGGTACTCAAGGTCAACTGTCTGCTGGACGTGGCCTGATTCGGGATGAAGTCGGCCACGACATCGACATCGACCTCAACAGCCTCCGACAGGAAGCGATCGATGAGTACCGGTGCGTTTCTCAGTTCGGAGACGTCGACCGCCGTCCTCATGTAGTTGGCGAGAGAATCCTCATCGAAGCAGATTTCCATCCCGCGACCACCCAGTACATAGCTGGGTCGAACCAGAACTGGATAGCCGATCGTGTCCGCGATCTCGCGAGCCTGCTCCAGTGAATGGGCTATCCCGTTGTCCGGCTGACGAAGATCCAGATCCTGGAGTATCCGCTTGAAGCGATCACGATCCTCGGCGGCATCGATGGACTCCAACCCCGTACCGATGATTGGAACACCTGCTGCCGCCAGCCCATGAGCCAGATTCAGGGGCGTCTGGCCACCGAACTGAACGATGACACCGACGACTCCGCCACTTCGGTCCGCAACCTCCGCCCCGCCTCCGTTCAGACGCTCCAGGATGTCCAACGTGTCCTCGAGCGTCAGTGGCTCGAAGAACAGCAGGTCGCTCGTGTCGTAGTCGGTGCTGACCGTCTCCGGATTGGAGTTGATCATCACCGATTCGAAGCCCATGTCCTCACAGGCGAATGCCGCCTGACAACAACAGTAATCGAACTCGATGCCCTGCCCGATCCTGTTGGGGCCACCTCCGAGAATGACGATCTTGGGACGATCGCTTATTCGGATCTCGTCATCGACGACCTGCCGACCATCTCGAGTGAACGGGGTCTCGTAGGTCGAGTAGTAATAGGGCGTGACCGCCTCGAATTCGGCCGCACATGTGTCGACAAGCTTGAAGACCGGACGGATGCCGTTGGACTGTCGATGAAGACGGACCGCCAGAATGTTGCTGGTCGAAACTTCTCCCAGATAGAGGCAGGCCAGCTGCGGATCCGAATATCCATATGCCTTGGCCTTCGTCAACGTCTCGACAGGCACCTCTTCAAGGCGTTCCCAACGGGTCAGCTCGTCCTCGAATGCCACGAGTTGCCTGAATTGCTCGAGGAACCAGTGGTCGATCCCCGTCAGGTCGTAGATGCGATCCAGTTCCCAGCCCATCTTCATGGCATATCGAACGTAGTAGAGGCGTCCCTGGCAGGGCACACTCAGTTTTCGAGTGACCGTGTCCTCGTCCAGGGGCCAGACAGCGTCCTCTTCCCCTCGCCTGGCCGACAGCCAGAGATCCTGCTCATCAAGGCCGAAACCGAATCGCTTGACCTCCATTGATCGGATGGCTTTCTGGAAGCTTTCCTTGAAGGTACGGCCGATGCTCATCGCCTCACCCACGGACTTCATCTGAGTCGTGAGGGTCTCGTCAGCCTCGGGGAACTTCTCGAATGTCCATCGAGGCATCTTCGTCACGACATAGTCGATGGATGGCTCGAAACAGGCAGAGGTCGTACCCGTGATGTCGTTACGAAGTTCGTCGAGCGTGTATCCGATCGCCAGTTTGGTGGCGATTCGAGCCACTGGGAAACCGGTCGCCTTGGATGCCAGAGCGGATGATCTCGACACACGTGGATTCATCTCGACGACGACCATGCGGCCATCGGTTGGACTGATCGCGAATTGAACGTTGGCACCACCGGTGCTGACCCCGACCGCCCTGAGAATGGCGAACGCGGCGTCTCGCATCTTCTGATACTCGCGATCAGAGAGCGTCATGATCGGCGCGACCGTGATGGAATCGCCCGTATGGACCCCCATTGGATCGATGTTCTCGATGCCGCACACGACGACGCAGTTGTCATTCTTGTCGCGAACGACTTCGAGTTCGTATTCCTTCCAGCCGAGCACCGATTCATCTATCTGGACCTGATTGATGCGTGAAGCCGAAATACCACGTCTCACAAGATCATCGAATTCCTCACGGTTGTAGGCGATTCCGCCTCCACTACCTCCGAGTGTGAACGCCGGCCGGATGATCGCCGGCAGACCGATCTCATCGAGGAACGTGTCCGCCTCCTCGAGGGTGGTGACGACCGAAGCGCGCGGCATGTCCAGCTGGCACTGGTCGACGATGCCGCGGAAGGCCTGCCGATCCTCCGCTCGATGGATGATTTCACTGTTGGCGCCGATCATCTCGACATCGAACTCGTCGAGAATACCGCTCTCTTCCAGCTCGGTGGCGCAGTTCAGTGCGGTCTGCCCGCCCAGGGTCGGAAGCAGCACATCGACTGGCGTACCCTGATCCTGTTCCTTCTTCAGGATCCGACGCACCGCTTCAGGGGTGATCGGCTCTATGTAGGTCCGATCCGAAAAACCCGGATCAGTCATGATCGTCGCGGGGTTGGAGTTGACCAGAACCACGCGATAGCCATCCTCACGAAGTGCCTTGCAGGCCTGCGTTCCGGAATAGTCGAATTCACAGCCCTGACCAATGACGATCGGGCCCGATCCGAGCAGCAATACAGTCTGGATGTCCTCTCGGCGTGGCATGGTTTGGCTACTGATCCGGAGGGGATCTGCGACAGGCTAACCCACTTCGGCCGGTGTCACAATCCGGATGTGGATGAGTTTGCGTTGACAGCTGCCAAATGAGAGGAGAGGCTCTTGATGTGAGTAACCTCGATCTACTTCTGATCATCGCTGGCGGGTATCTGCTGATAGTGACCATATGGCAGATCTGGATCACTCCCTGGCTGAGACGACAGGTCGCTGATGATGCGGGAATCGGCGCCTGCACGATCCTGCTTGGCTGGTATGCCCGACTCGTTCATAGGATCTCCATCTCCGGACAGCAGCATCTCAAGGGGCTTGAAGGGCCTTTGATCGTCGCTTGCAACCACAGTTCACCCATTGACCCCTTGCTTGTCCAGGCTGGATTCCCGAAATTCATCCAATGGATGATGGCGATGGACCAGATGCCTCCCGATAGCCAGATGATCTGGCGATTCACCCGGGTCATACCCACTGACAGACGTCGGCCAAGTGCTCGATCCGCCATCAAGGCGATCAGAGGCCTTCGATCAGGTCGGATCATCGGTATTTTTCCAGAGGGCCAGATCGCCGTACCACCGGAACGGATCATGCCCTTCCATCAGGGAGTTGGCGAGCTGGCAAGTCGTACGGGATCCCCTGTTCTACTCGTCCACATATCCGGCACCTCTGGTTCGATGTCGATCGCCGGGGCCTTCCTCCGTCGCAGCCGAACCCACATCCATTTCCTGGGCGTGATGTCATGGCCCGGAAAATCCGATCCTGCACTGATCACCGCGGATCTGCAGCAGCGATTGATGGAGAGCACGGGCTGGCCCGCCGCTCCGGAATCTCCTCCACTGCCTGATGAAACGGATCCATTTCTCCCCTGATGACGCGTCCAGGCTGCTGACCGTTACCATGTGGTCATGATCAGCAGGATCGCTGGACGTCTCATTCAGGCCAATGATGGCCGTGCTCTCCTGGAATGCGAACACCTTGTCTACGAGGTACTTGTTCCCGGCTGTGATATCCCTGCCTTGAACAGCCAGTGTGGGTCGGTCATCGTGTTCCACACGCTGCACTATCACGAATCCCATGGCCAGGGTTCCTCCTTCGTGCCCAGGCTCGTTGGATTTGCCACTGAACGAGACCGAGCCTTCTTCGAGCTCTTCACGACCGTCAAGAACATCGGCAACCGAAAGGCTCTGCGGGCGTTGCAACTGCCCTTTGAACGAGTGGCCGCGGCCATCGCGGGCAAGGACGCGTCGCTCTTGACGTCTCTTCCCGAAATCGGCAAACGAACGGCTGAAACGATCATCGCCGAACTCAGTGGCAAGGTCGATGATTTCATCGAGGATGTTCCTCAGATCGCTGCCGCTGACGATGCCACCACGGCACTCATCAACGACACAGTCTCCATGCTGACGACGCTTGGTGAAAGTCGTAGCGAAGCGCAGTCACTGGCACAACGAGCACTCGCCGTCGAACCGACGATCACTACACCGGATGCATTGCTTTCAGCTGTTTTTCGTCTGAGAGAGACCATCCGGTAGCACCGGCAATCAGGAGTCCCCATGGAATACGCAATGATCATGGCAGGAGGCGCGGGCACTCGCCTCTGGCCGATGAGCCGCAAGGAACAACCAAAGCAGCTGATCCCCTTCATCGGAGGACAGTGCCTTCTGGAGATCGCCGCCGGAAGACTCGACGGCGTCGTTCCAAAGGAACGCCGCCTCATCTGCACAGGCGAAGCGTTTCGGGACCCGATACGGGTCCGTCTCGATGACTTCACAGATGACCAGATCCTCGGTGAACCAGAGGGCAGAGACACCGTCAATGCCATTGGGCTGACAGCAGCGGTCCTTCTGAAGCAGGACCCGGACGCCTCCTTTGCGGTCTTGACGGCAGACCATCTCATCGAACCGCAGGATCGTTTCAGAACCGCCTTGAAGACCGGGTTCGATCTCGTCAAGGACGATCCCCGTCGACTGATCACCTTCGGGATCACCCCGACGTATCCGGCGACCGGCTATGGATATGTCGAACTGGGGAAGGACATCGGTGGCAGTGATGCCAGAGAGACGATTCAATTTGTCGAGAAGCCCGATGAACCAACGGCGCAGGGGTATCTCGATCTGGGCAATTTCCTCTGGAACAGCGGCATGTTCATCTTCTCCGCTGCTGGCTTCATGGATGCGCTGGAAGCCTATCTTCCGGAATCCGCGGCAGGACTGAACGCCATCGCCGAAGCATGGGGCGGCCCCGAGCAGACCGCCGTACTGAAACGAATCTATCCCACGCTCCCGAAGATAAGCGTCGACTACGCCATCATGGAACCCGCATCGAAGGACGACACCCGACCGGTCTGCACCGTTCCGATGGACATACAGTGGCTTGATGTCGGAAGCTGGACATCGTACGGAGAGACGCTTGCTCCAGATGCCGAGGGATGCCGAACCAATGCGAATGCATTCCATGTCGACTCGCACAATGTTCTGGCCGTCAGTGAAGATCCGGATCACGTGATCGCCACCGTGGGCTGTCATGACCTGGTGGTCATCCACACGGACAAGGTCACCATGATCTGCCCCACCACCGAAGCGCAGCGTGTCAAGGATCTGGCCAATGCCGCACCGGAATCACTTCGCTGAACCATGCTGATCATGGCCATCGATCTCGGAGACAAACGCACCGGCCTTGCCATCGGCGACGAGGGCACCGGAACGGCCATGCCTGTGGAGGTGCTCGAGGTTCCCAGAGGCCCCGCTCTTCTCGAGGCGATCTCGGAGGCGATCCGATCACATGGTCCCGAGCAACTCGTGGTGGGACTGCCATTGAACATGGATGGGACGGAGGGCGATAGAGCCAGACTCTGTCGTGCATTCGGCGACGAACTTCTTCAGTGCAGTGGTTTGCCGGTCAGCTTCCAGGATGAACGGCTCAGTTCGGATGAGGCGAATCGTCGCATGGCTCGATCAGGACGGACACACGTTGCCAAGAAGCGTCTTCGCGACGCGCTGGCGGCCTGTGTCGTCCTTGAGGATTTTCTTGATCGATGAGAGACGGCTCGTTCATCATGCGTTGACCGAGGCGGCTTCCTGATCGAAATACCACTTGAGAATCCGATCCGATTCCTTCAGGCCAGCTGCGGGGAATTCCAGAGCCGGCTTCGGAGCCTTGGCTTGTCCGTCGAGCGCCTCTCCCGCGGCAACGCCTTGCACGAGTACCTGGATCATCCTGGCATCGTTGATGATCGGCAGGGTCATCGAGACCCAGAACTCGTCCTCGCCGAGATGGCTGTTCCGGGTGAACCTGACATGCCTCGACTTTTCCATGAGTGCATCCTCACCGGAAAACAGACCTGCGATCCGACCATGCTCATCCACATCCAGGATCACGCAGTCGAGACGACCGGCCCCGCGGAGTCGATCGGACAACTCCGAATCCAGACGCGAATGCATGATCTCGTCCGCGGATTCATCCGTACTGGGAATGGTGTGGACCTGCGACATGGGAATGCCTGCTGGAATGATGAGCGATTCGCGAAGGCGTCCATAACAGGAAAGTGGATCGTTTCGTGGAACACAACGATCGTCACTTATCCAGAGATGCGTCCGATCCCATGGAAACCTGCGAAGATCCGGATCGAACATCAATCGTCGACACAGTCCATCAAGTCCTTCACTTCCACTGAAGGCCATGTGAAAACCGCCGAATCGATGAGTGCAGTCAAGTGCCTGGGCAAGCAGGTCCGCTGTCATCAGATCCAGGACATCCTCGCCACGATCGGGCGTATCCACTATGCCCGGTAGTGCCGGAAGATCAGGCCTTGCCAGATGCTCCAGCGAATATCCACGTTCTTGATCATCGGGCTGTTCAGTGGACATGCATGGGATCTCCGCGATTATCAACTGTACACGTTCGATGACGGTAGGATGAGGATTCTGCGAATTCACCGTAGCCAACAGAATGCACCATGACGATTCTCCCTCTATTTCTCTTTCTGATCATCATGCTTCAGGGCGGCACGACGTCCGACGAGACGCCGAGCGAAGACGCATCACGCGTGCTTGATCCGAGAATCGATCCATCGAGAATCACACGCGTTCCCGGGATCGTTCCTCCGGCAAGAACCGTCGATCCGACTCCCAGCATCCAGAGAATCGCCGCTGAATTGAAGAACTGCGAGATGCCACCGCTACAGGCCGCCAGAGCCAGAGAGGCGATGAACAAGGGCATCCAGTGGCTGCTTGCCAATCAGGAACAGGGTGGGGGCTGGGGACGTGGTTCCGGCTCCACTCCCACCGATCGGCCCGATGAGAGGCCCTCGCCGACCGCCGCCGCCATCACCGGTCTTGGAATCAAGGCAATCGCGCAGAGTCGTCACCCCAACATGGGCCAGCTCGCTCCAGCCGTCGAACGACTGAGACTCGCCCGTCGAGATGATGTTGGCATCAGCGATGGGCCAATGGCCACCTATGTCGTCGCCAGCATCACCAGTGCGCTGGTGAGTCTGCAGGATCCCCAGTTCGACGAGTTGATCGAGGATGGCCTGGCGAGGCTCCGAACCTACCAGTGGGATTCCGGAGAAGGCCTCTCGCTGGAACAGGACTGGTTCGGAGGCGCAGGCTATGGGAACAGAGGAAGGCCCGATCTTTCGAATACCCAGTTCATGCTGGATGCCCTTCATGATGCCGGTGTGTCCTCGGATGATCCCGCGTTCCAGAGAGCCATCGTCTTCGTGACGCGATGCCAGAATCTCAACGGCACCAATGCAGCGGACTGGGTTGGCAATGACGGAGGCTTCATCTATACCTCAGCCAATGGAGGTGAATCCCTGGCATCGGAGATGGCTGGACACGGCCGACACGGCGATGCCAATCTGAAGCCCGGCGACAGGAGGAGTCTTCGAAGCTACGGCTCCATGACCTATGCGGGTTTCAAGAGTCTTCTCTACGCGGGACTCGGGCCCGACGACCCCCGTACACGAGCCGCACTCGACTGGATGCGACGACACTGGACCCTTGATCAGAATCCCGGGCTTGGACAACAAGGCTACTACTACTACCTCTACACGATGTCCCGGGCATTGAACGCCTCCGGTCTCGACATCATCCGATCAGTCGACGGTGAGGAGCATGACTGGCGAGTCGAACTCTCACAGGCATTGATCAGTCGCCAGAAACCTGATGGTTCATGGAGCAATCCAACGGATCGATGGCTGGAGGGAAGAGCTGATCTCTCGACGATCTATGCCCTGCTGGCGATCGAGGAGACACTCAAGCCAACCGACCCAAAGAGAATGGAGCCGTCATGAAAATACTTCTCGTACTCCTCGCCATGATGACCAGCAACGTCATTGCGACCGATCGACAGTCGATCGGCTTCGACATGAGCTATCCGCCCGAGATCATGGATAGCTTCTCCGGATCGGTATATCTGATGTTCACCAGATCGGAGCGGGGATCACCCGCCGCCGGTCCGGACTGGTTCAACACCGAACCGTTCTATCGAGTCGACGTCCGGGACTGGAAGCCGGACACGATACTGACCATGAATCGGGAGACGATGGGATTTCCATCGTCGCTGGGCGAACTCGAGGATGGTCCCTGGCGCCTGCAGGCGGTGATGCGATCCGATCCCGATAGCGCATCGATCGCGGGAGGCAACGCCGTCACCAGCGACATAGTCGCCATCCAGAACGACAATGGCACGAACTGGCCTCTCTCAATCAGCCTCGATCGGAAGAAGACGCCCAGGGCATTGCGTCCGATCCCCAACAGCAAGGTGCTCGAGTTCAGAAGTGATCTGCTCAGTCGATTCCATCGGCGGGACGTGGACATGAAGGCCATCGCCTTCTTTCCTCCGGGATTCAATGATGATCCCGAGAAGCGATGGCCGGTCCTGTACGTCATCGGAGGATTTCCGGGCGGGCTGGATCAGGCGCCCATGTCGTCGATGATGTGGGGCTCCTATGCCGGAAACGATGAATTCGTGATCGTGTACCTGGATGCCGAATCGATGACCGGACACCATGTGTTCGCGGATTCCAGCAACAACGGTCCACATGGAACGGCGCTCGTGAAGGAATTCATCCCGTGGCTGGAGTCGAACTATCCGATCAGGAACGATTCTGGAGGCCGTCTGCTGACAGGTCACTCGTCGGGGGGATGGTCATCCCTCTGGCTTCAGGTCAATTATCCGGAGACCTTCGGTGGCACCTGGTCCACCGCACCCGATCCTGTCGACTTCAGAGCCTTTCAGGAAGTCGACGTCTATGCCGCGGATGGCAATGCCTACGTGAAGTCCGATGGTTCACCAACACGCATCTCACGCGAGGGAAGAGGCCAGCCCGGGCTCGATCTCAAGGACTTCTGCCGAATGGAGGAGGCCCTTGGGGATGGCGGGCAGATCAGATCCTTCGAATGGGTCTTTTCACCAACAGACGGGAACGGTCGACCGAAACCGCTGTTCGATCGTCGGACCGGCGTGATCGATTCGGAGGTCGTCGAGGCATGGAAGAACTACGACATCAGTCTCATTCTTCTGAACAGGTGGGATGAACTGGCTCCCAGTCTCGCCGGAAAGATCCACGTGTACATGGGAAACGATGACACCTTCTACTTGGACAAGGCCGTTCGTCTCATGAAGACCAGATGCGAGGAGAATGAGATGGATGTCGAGATCGTGATGCTCCCCGGCGACCACTCCAGCATCCTGTTCGGCACGCTCAGCCGACGGATACTCAAGGACATGAAAGCGACTGCCGGAATCCGGAACTGATTCAGGCCGTCGCCATGGTGGGCGCCTTTGGGGAAGGCCTCAGAAGTCGGAAGTACCAGGCCGCCAGCAATGTGGCCGCACCCAGCAGCAAGGCGCCGTTCGCCTGGTGGGCACTGGTGGCCAGCACCTCGAGCGAGGGGATGCCCTCGCCGTCGCCCCGCATCAACACGGCGATGGTGGCCACTACGCCAAGCAGCAGCTGAACGCACACGAGAACAAGCAGAATCAATCCCGTCCTGCGGAGCACGAACCTTTCGCGATGCACCGTCGATGCACGCAGCCCGTTGATCACGATCAGAACGGTCACGAACACGGCCATGAATATGTGCCCCATGAGCAGGAGCATGGTCTGATCGGTTTTCGTGCCCACTTCACCTGTCAGGTGTCTGTAGGCGGCACCGATGATCAACTGGAACACGAGGGCGACGACGAGAATCGAGCCCAGGAATCGATCGGTTCCCGCCGAGGTGGTCTCATCGGCCCTTGGCCCGGACGACCACCGCAGCGTGGTGACCGCGGCGAGGAACACCATGACCGCGAAGCAGATCTGGCCGAACACGCCATGCACGATTCCCAGAGCGGTGTTCGGAGACAGCAGTTCGGGGTTGTCCGACATCGTCAGCTGACCAGTCACCCGAAGCCCTCCCAGCAGGCCCTGGCCGATGACCATCAGGAGCAGCAGACTGCCCGCGATGCCCACCCATGCTCTGGAATCCCCCCACCAGAGCATCAAGCAGAGCGTCAGGACAGTCAGTCCGACGTACATGCCGGTCAGCCGATGGGCGTGCTCGTAGTAGATGCCGTCGTCCAGATCGGCGATCATCTCGGACAACGGATAGAGCAGCATGTTGTGCCCATATGAATTGGGCCAGTCGGGAACGGCCAATCCAGCTTCGAAACCGGTCACGATGCCACCACTGACGATCATCAGGAAGACGATGCAGGCGGCGATGAACGTGAATGCACCAAGCCAGTTGCCCGTGAATCGTTCACCCTCGGATCGCCGCAGCTTGGATCCGATGAATCCACCCACTGCGGAAACCACCACGGAGCCCACCACGAGTCCGACGAGCCATGTGGCCATGTCGCCCTGGGATTTACCGCCCAGGATGCTCCCGATGAGAAGCAGGTTCAACAAGGCGCTGATGAAGCCGATCCAGCAACCTCGAATCACGGCCAGCGTTGATGATGGGGAGGTCGATCCCGCCATGGCCGAGGCCAGAAGGAGCGTCAGGACCACCAGAACGAACAATGCCTCCCCGATGATCTGCCCGGGCTGCAGCATGGCCAGATAGCACAGGAGCCACATGACCGTCGTGGCCCCGAAGGCGAAGACGAGGAGACGGGCGAACCGTTGGGTACCTCGATCGATACGTGGCTTGGAATTCGTCTTCATCACTCGATCAACCTCTGGGTGCACTATTTCAGACGAGAATAACGATCAGTCGGGGAACTATACTAACGCTCCAGCCCTGCCCAGTAAGCAGCGGACTGGACAGGAGCCCGCCAGACGTGTCTGCAGAAAGCCAGAATCAGAGACTGAACCTCGCGGAACTGCCGCGACTGTACGCCAATCTGACGAAGCTGCGTCTGAGCCTGATGGTCGTGGTCACCACAGCCGTTGGATTCATCATGGCCAGCTCCGATGGGATTGACTGGCTGCTTCTCCTGTGGACAGTCATGGGCACGATGGCGTGTGCGTTGTCGGCCAATGCATTGAACCAGGTGCTTGAGACCGGGCGAGACAAGCTGATGGCCAGAACTCAGAACCGGCCGACACCCAGTGGTCGCATGAGTCGTGTCCATGCCTTCATCTTTGCTGTGCTGCTTGGATATGGCGGACTTCTCCTGCTGGCGTTGACGGTGAACCTGTTCGCTGCGGGGCTGGCTCTGGCGACCCTGCTCCTCTACATACTCGCCTACACGCCCCTAAAACCTGTCAGTACGCTCAACACCATCGTAGGCGCCATTGTCGGAGGAATTCCTCCGATGATCGGCTGGGTGGCGGTCCGTGAACAGCTCGAAATCCAGGCATGGATTCTCGGGGCCATTCTCTTCGTGTGGCAGCTGCCCCACTTCCTTTCGCTCGCCTGGCTCTACAAGGACCAATATGCCGATGCGGGGTTCAGGATGCTCCCTGTCGTTCGAGGTGGGCCCAACCTGACTGCCGAAGTGACCCTCCTGACCACACTGCTTCTGATCCCACTGGGCCTGGCGGCCGCTCTGAGTGGAATGACGGGTCTCTTCTACGCGGTGTCCTCCATCATTCTGGGCTTCGTCTTCACATGGTTCGCACTCGTCTTCTTCAGGAGACGAGATCGCAAGAGTGCTCGAGGCACCTTCCTCTTCAGCCTGCTCTACCTGCCATTGCTCCTGATAGCCATGATCGCCAATCGGTCGGAAGTCAACGATCAGAACATGATTACAGTGGATCTCAATCCCGATGCGTCCATACAGTTGACCACCACAGATGAGTGATCAGACCCCACCAATCTCCTCGAAACCAACCGTGATCACCTTCAAGGAGGGCGGCTGGCTGATTCTGCTGACATGCCTTCTGATCATCAGCCTGCTGGCATGGGCACTGGCTCCGGCCCTCTTCCGACAGAACGAGCGGCCACCGGGTGATGGGGAGAATATTGAGACCTATGAATTCGATCTGTCCAATCCACGGGTCGATATCGACACCATCGAGGCGGCGGTGCTCTACCGGGACATGATTCCCGTCGAGGACGATGCCATCGTGCTCACTCCAGAGGAGGTCACGGCCGCCAACGCCGAGCGCAAGCCGTATCTCATCTCCCAGGATCTCGTCATAGGTGTCGTCGTGGACGGCCAGCCAAGGGCGTATCCCCTGTCGATCCTCAATGTCCATGAGATCATCCACGATGACATCAACGACAAGCCGATAGCCGTCACCTGGCATTGGCCCTCGGGAGCAACGAGAGTCTTCGACCGCACGATCAACGGCAACGACACCATGTTCGGAGTCAGTGGCCTTGTCGCCAGCGGCAATCTGCTGATGTATCCCAGAAGATTTGATGGTCTCCAAGGAAATGAGCCACTGATCTCACAGGCGCTCGGGCGAACGATCACCGGCCAGGAGATGGAACTCCAGACGATTCCCCATGAGCTGGTGACATGGGCCGACTGGCTCGATCGATATCCCCGAACGACCGTGGCCGCCGCTCGGCCCGAACTCAAGAACAGATACAAGAAGGGCAAGCCCGACGTCTGGTTCGCCTCGGATGACGTGATGTTCCAGACACCGATACCGGAGGATGGCCCACCACCCAAGAGTCACATGTTGCTGCTGAGATCCGACGGCCAAAGCACTTTCGTGGGACTCGATCAACTGATAGAGATCGCCGATGAATCCGGCGAGGCCGTGGTTCAGCATGGCGATCGATCCGTTCGTCTGATCGTGACTCAATACCCGCCAACGGCTCGACTCACCGCCGAAGATGTCGATACGGTCGATTCGATGCGAATTCTCTGGATAAGTGGCCGAGCCATTTCCCCCGAATCCGTCCTGGCGACCCCCGGAGAGGCTCCATAGTCTCGCCGAAACCCCCTTCAGGGCCTACAAGCCTCGAATCCTTCTGGAGTGGACATTATGGGGATGCCATCCCTGTCTGGGGACGTATGCTGTAAGTGGAGAGATTGGGCAAACGTGATGTCAATGTGCTTTTGAAGCGTCCGGGAAGCCGGATGTGAGCCATCTCTCCTCAAATCCACCGCATTCGAATGAGGACTGAAATGAGCATCCGCCCCCTTCCCCTGATCGCCCTTGCCTTCACCACCACCTCATTTGCGATCGCCGCCGATCTTCAGATCCCAATGGGTGATCTGCTCGATGAGGCGCCCAACGCCAGGACGTATCTCAATGACACTGGCCAGATCAAGGTGCTCTACAACGCGCCGCTTGCGACAGGCCAGAATGCGAAAGAGGCGGCCACGAGATTTCTGGAATCCCATTCCGACCTTTGGAATGTGACGAGCGAAAACCTGAGGCCGATCGACCGATTCTCCAATGGAAAACACCTTCAACCGATCATGCCCAGACGCACGGCGGAAGGACTTGTGAACGGGTACACGTTCACGGGCGTGTACTACTCCCAGTTTGCCGGTGAGTATCCGGTCTGGCGATCCGGCCTCTGCCTTCTGGTCAACAACACGGACCTCAACGAACTGGTCATGGCGACAGCTGATCTCAGACCCATTGGTGATTACCGTCCCAGTGTCAAGTCACCATCGAATCCCAGCATCGAACAGGCCACAGTCCTCGCCCGACAGCTCCTGGGAATTGGTGCTGTCGTCGATAGAGAACCTCGAATGGTGGTCTATGCCGGAACGGAGAAGCTGGCGGAAGAGCCTCGTCTGGCCATGGAGTTCGAAGCTCGTATCGGCACCAATCTGGATGGTTCCAACTACAAGCGCCGTCTCTATGTGATCGATGTCGAGAACGAAACCGTCCTGCATGATGAGAATCGAATTCTCAACTGCATGATGCCCCATACGGTCGCGAATGTGGCGACCGCCGCCGCGACTGGTGGCGTCAGCGGATCGGTGGAGGCCAATGCAGGCGATGGCTGGAGTGCCGAGGAATGTGACCCAGAAGCCCAGCTGGGACTTCCCTATGCGGCAGTCAACATCGATGGAACCGACTTCTACGCCGACGAAAATGGTCAATTCTCCGTGGATGGGGACATCGGGGTGAACGTCGGTCTGAGCTCACAGATCCGTGGCCGCTACTTCACCGTCAATAACGACGAAGGTGCCGACGCCCTGATCGAGACCACCATCAGCGATGGTGACGACATCACGGTGATCCACAATGAATCGACCAGCCAGTTCACCTACGCGGAGGTCGATACCTACATAGCCGCCAACGAGGTTCGGGATCTGATACTCGAATCGAATTCCGACTATCCGACCATATCGACCCAGGTCGACTGGCCCATCAACGTCAACCTCGCGGACACGTGCAACGCCTACTACGACTATTCGTCGATCAACTTCTTCAGCAGTGGTGGCGGATGCAACAACACCGGCTTCGGATCAATCACCTATCACGAGTTCGGGCATCACATGATCGCCTGCAGCCCCTTCTCACAACAGAACGAATACGGCGAGGGACAAAGCGATGTCCTCGCCATGGTCATGACCTTCGATCCAATGCTGGCCAAGGGCTTCTACGCCGGCAACTGTGCAACAGGCATTCGCAATGCGGACAACAACTGCCTGTACCTCGAGTCGGGATGCTCGTCATGCGGCAGTGCGATTCATTCGTGTGGCCAGCTCATCTCCGGCAGCGTGTACGACACGTACCTCAATCTGCTTGAAAAGTATCCGCTGAGTCCTCAAACGGCCGCACAGACCATTCGTGATCTGGCGATCAACAGCACGCTCGCCCATGTCGGAACCAGCATCGACCCTTCGATCACCATCCAGTATCTCGTGCTCGACAACGGTGGCGATGCCAATATCTCACAGGGGACACCCCACTACGCCGAGATCGCCGGCGGCTTCGGTCTCCACGACATGGACGCCCCTCAGCTGGCCTATCTGAGCATCACGTTCCCGGACGGACGGCCGGACTATGTCTCCCCGCAAGGCGGAACCGAACTTCGCATCTCGATCGATGATTCCATCCAGTCCTACGAGCCCGGATCCGCCAAGATGTACGTCTACAACAGCTTCGACATCGTTCCACTGGTTCCGGATGGACAGGGCGACTACATCGCCGTGTTCCCCGAATCCGTCTGTGGTGAAGACGTTCGCTTCGCGATTCGTGCGCAGACGACGACCGGCGAATACCAGTTCATGCCCGAAGGCGCCCCAAGCGTGACCTATACGACCATCTCCGCCGAGGAATCGCCCACGGTCGCCTTCGAGGACGACTCCTCGACGAATCCCGGCTGGACCGTCTCGGGCGGTGCGTCCGATGGCATCTGGGAACGGGGTATACCAGCCGGAGGCGGCAATCGTCCCCAGACCGACTGT
>DEYM01000041.1:24086-24371 GCA_002364555.1 Phycisphaerales bacterium UBA3158
GGCGGCGACGTCGATGGCGGCGAGACCATCATGACATCACCTCAGATCGATGCGACCGGCGTCGGCAGCGTCTCATTCTGCTACTGGTATCGAAACTCGGGCGGTGGACAGAATGTCCAGGACGATGTCTTCCTCGCCGAGGTCTCCGATGACAACGGCGTCACATGGAGCCCCATTCTCACCGTTGGTCCAACCGGGACAGGCACCACGGGCGAGTGGGCCACGGAGGAGATCCTCTTCTCCGATGTCCCCGACTTCGAAGTCAATGAACGATTCCGAATCCGC
>DEYM01000044.1:0-1099 GCA_002364555.1 Phycisphaerales bacterium UBA3158
GAAGCATCAGCCTTGGAAGCATCACCGGAATCGGCTTGCTCCTTGGAGGTATCTGTCGAAGGTGTTTCACTTCCTGCAGACTGCCATGCCTGGGCGAACACCACGGAGGTACCCATGGACAACATGCCAACGATGAAACCGACTGCAAAGATCTTGGTGGAACGATCATCAAACAGGTTCATGGAAATCTCCGTCTCCCCCGCTTAGGAGGGATTCACCTCGTCACAACATCCAGCCAACCGAATCGATCCGATGATGCATCAACGGCATCAAGCCCGATTCTGGCTGGGCGTTCATATCGACCCTCACGGGCCTGAGAAGGCGTACCTTAAGTGCCAGAAGGCCAGTGGGCAACCGACTGGCCAAAAGGGCCACAACTGAATTGAAAAAGGATCAGACCGAACCAGCCTTGGACTGCTCCATGAGCCCGACGAACTCACGGAAAAGATGGCTTGATTCATGCGGTCCAGGCGAGGCCTCTGGATGGAACTGGACAGCGAAGATCGGCTTCTCGAGGTGCCTGAAGCCGGCGACAGTCTGATCGTTGAGATGGATGTGCGTGACCTCACAGCCAGCCTCCAGAAGGCTCTCACGATCAACACAGAAGCCATGATTCTGGCTTGTGATCTCCACACGATCTCTCAGGAGGTCTGAGACGGGCTGGTTGGCCCCTCTGTGCCCGAATGGAAGCTTCCACGTCTTGGCCCCTAGTGCCAAGGCTAAAAGCTGGTGGCCAAGGCAGATACCGAAGGTCGGCAGCTCTCCTGCCACCGCTGAGAGGGTCTCGATCAATCCCTTCACGGCTGCCGGATCGCCTGGCCCATTTGATATGAACAGGCCATCAACGCCAGCGGCACGAATCTCTTCGACAGTGACGTCGGGGCCAACCCGAATAACCTCACAGCCAAGATCTGCTAAGTGCCTGTAAATATTACGCTTACCGCCACAATCAATCGCTAGGACTCGTGTGTGACCACTCCCCTGAATCGGATTAACTTGCCCCAACTGAGGCCGCCAATCTCCCAGCGTCTCTCTCCAAGGCTCATTACTCTGACAAGAAGCCTGTTCGGCCAGGTTCTGACCAGCCATTTCAGGACTG
>DEYM01000044.1:1504-41572 GCA_002364555.1 Phycisphaerales bacterium UBA3158
AGGGCCCCTGATGTGCGAAGAATCCTCACCAAAGCTCTCGTATCGATTCCTTCGATGGCTGGAATGCCATGATCAGCCAACCAAGGACCCAATTCCTGAGTGGATCTTGAATTCGAAGCCACTTGGGATTTCTCCCGAATGACGAATCCAGCCACCTGAGGGCCATCGGATTCGACATCCTCTGGACAAATTCCATAATTGCCGATCTGCGTGGCGGTCATGACCAGGATCTGCCCCGAATAACTCGGATCGGTCAAGGATTCCTGATAACCGGTCTGAGCCGTATTGAAGACAACTTCACCAACGCTCTTCTCAAGAGCATCGGAGGCCCCGAAGGAGGTCCCATGGAAAATGGTTCCATCCTCGAGTGCCAGACGGGCCGACTTGGGTTCGGTCATGTTCACAGCTGAAGAACAGTGTATATGGAGATCGAGCAGATGAGTATGCTCGCAGCCATGCAGGAACTTTTTCCACAGGCAAGAGTGGGTTTCGCCAGAGTCGCCGTCGAGCGTGGGCTTGATCGATATCCCGGTGGACTCACCTATGCACTGGACGAAAGCCTCGCGGATGTCGAGCCCGGCGAGCGTGTAATCGTCCCGCTTGGACGTGGAAACGCCCCTACCGGTGGATATGTGGTCGAGCGGCTTGAAACCGTCGAGACTCCACAGTCGATGAAACATGTCATCAAGCGGGATTCCACTGCACCCAGACTCCCGGGGGATCTCTTGATACTCGCAGAATGGATCGCCAGCTACTACATGGCACCGCTGGGTCTGACGATTTCGGGCATGCTTCCCTCGGCTGTTCGCAAGGGTACGGGCTCCGTGACCGTGCGGCTCATCGATCTTCCTGATCAGGAAACGCAGGACCGACCCAGATCACCCAAGCAGAGGCATGTCCTGGAAACCATCAGTCGACTTCCTGCTGAGGAAAGGCCCATCGAACGCCGCAAGCTGGCGACACTGTGTGAACTCAAGACGTGCGGGCCGGTGGATCGACTCGTGGCCTCCGGCCATCTCGAGGAATCCAGACATACGTCGATCGAGGCTGCCTGGAGAAAGGCGACTCCGGAGACGGCCAGTCCACCGACGCCGACACCACTGCAGCAGTCGATCATCGATGACATCACATCCGGCATGGATGACGGCTTCCAGGTTCATCTACTTCGAGGCATCACGGGTTCGGGAAAGACCGAGGTCTACATACGGCTCATCGAACAGGTCATTGCCCGTGGCAAGATCTCTCTGGTTCTCGTTCCGGAAATCTCCCTGACACCACAGACGGGAGGGCGACTCACCAGCCGGTTTCCCGATCGCAGGATCGCCATCCTCCACTCCGGACTGACCGATGCCCAGCGAAACCAGCAATGGGCCAAGGTCGCCAACGACGAAGTTGACATCGTCGTGGGCGCCCGAAGCGCCGTCCTGGCGCCTCTGCAGCATGAGAGACTGGGATTGATCGTCGTGGACGAGGAACACGATCAGTCGTACAAACAGGATTCGACACCTCGGTATCACGGGCGTGATGTCGCGGTCAGACTGGCCCAGATGTCCAATTGCCCCGCCCTACTGGGTTCGGCCACACCATCGATCGAATCATGGGCCAATGCCACTGAACGAGGGATCTACAAGCTGCATGAAATGCTCGAACGGGCACCTGGATTGACGATTCCATCCGTTCGACTCGTGGACATGGCCCAACAGAGACGTCATCTCTCCCCTGGACAGACCATGCTTCTTGGACCGGCCCTCGAGGAAGCCCTGCAGAAGACACTCGACGATGGTGGGCAGGCATTGCTCCTGCTCAATCGAAGAGGGTTCGCTTCGTACATCACCTGCCGCAGTCGCGGCTGCGGCTGGGTACTCAAGTGCGATCAATGCGATTCGACGATGGTGATGCACCGACATCGCGATCTGCCTCGGGGCGGTTTCGTTCGATGTCATCATTGCCAATCGGAACAGAGAGTGCCTCGAGCATGCCAGGCCTGCGGTGGCGGACTGGGCGCCTTCGGACTTGGCACACAGCGTGTCGAGGAGTCGCTGGCCAACCGTTATGAGGCACTTGTCCCCGGCGAAACGCTGCAACGCATTGACTCGGACACCATGAGGCGATCCGAGGATCTGCATGCCGTACTCGAGTCCTTCGGCAAGGGAATCGTGCGGGTGCTCCTGGGAACCCAGATGATCGCCAAGGGGCTCGACTATCCCGGCGTTCGACTGGTGGGCGTCATCGACGCCGACACGTCGATCAATCTTCCCGATTTCCGGGCGTCTGAACGTACCTTCCAGCTGGTCTCGCAGGTCTGTGGACGATGCGGGCGAGGAGATCAACCCGGTACCGCCATCATCCAGACGTTGAATCCGGACGCACCGGCGATTCGACTGGCGGCGGAGAACCACTATCGCCAGTTTGCCGACAAGGAACTGGCCGACCGAAAAGCCTGCAACCTGCCTCCGGTTCGTCGAATGGCACGATTGGTCATTTCTGATCGGGATGAGCTTCGATCCCAGTCTGAGGCAGGTCGACTCCGAACCGGTCTGGAAGAGCACCTGATGGACACCGTCGAGATTCGAGGTCCAAGCCCCTGCGTCATCACGAGGCTCTCAGGTCGATTTCGAAATCAGATAGAGCTCTACGCTTCAACTGCCCATGCCCTGCATGGCTCGCTTTCCAAGGCTCGAGACGCTGGGTTGTTCGATCGAGCGGACCGGGTCACCATCGACATGGACCCCATCGCACTCATGTAGGGGGCAGAAGACACAAATCGAGGTCGGATTGAAGCCCTTCCACCTCTTCCAAGCGCCTTCATCATGCTAGAATGGCGTTTTTCTGCAATCACATGAGCGACCAACCACACCAACCCGCCAAAGACCCAGCCCCAGCGGCTCCATCCATCAATGGATGGAATGGTGCCTATGTCGATGAACTCTATGAACAATGGCAGACGCAACCAGAATCCGTCTCCGAGCAATGGAATACATTCTTCGAGGGATTTGATCTTGGCTATCGCGTTCCGACGGAAGCCGGTCTGGATGATGGCGCACCAATCAATCAGGTGCAGCTCGCCGTCGACAAGCTGATCCATCGGTATCGCGATGTCGGTCATCTGGCTGCCAATCTCGACCCGCTTCAACTGCATGAACGAGCCTGCCGGGACCTCGACCCCGCATCGGTCGGCCTTGGTGAAAGCGATCTCGACAAGACCGTCCAGACTGGTGATCTTCCACTGGAGGACACGGCCAGAGTCCGGGATGTCATCGATTTCCTGCAACGAACATGGTGCGGATCACTGGGCGCCGAGATCTCCCACATTCGAGATGACGAAAGACGTCAATGGCTGACTCAGTACATCGAGAAGATCGGCGGCGATTCAAATACCGGTGAAGAGATCCAGAAACGCATCCTCAGGGAACTCCAGCAGGCCACCGGCCTGGAACGATTCCTGATGCGTCGGTACATCGGCAAGAAGTGGTTCAGTCTCGAAGGCTGCGAGACACTCATTCCGATGCTCAACGAACTTCTGGTCGCAGCCTCCAATGACGATGTGAAGGAAATCGCATTCGGCATGGCACATCGTGGACGCATCAACGTGCTGGTCAACATCCTCGAGAAAAGCTACGACCAGTTGTTCACCGAATTCGAGGAAGCCTGGACGGAGGACTTCATCGGAGCCGGTGGCGATGTGAAATACCATCGCGGCTACAGCAGCGACGTCGAGACCGACGCCGGAAAGCCGCTGCATCTGTCCATGTCGTCGAATCCATCCCATCTGGAATGGGGACACCCCGTCGTGATCGGTCGAGCCCGTGCCAAACAGAGGCTTCGCGGTGATTCGGATCGTACGAGCAGCGTACCGGTACTCATTCACGGCGACTCCTCCCTTCCCGGACAGGGCATCACCCAGGAACTGACCAATCTGGCCAGACTCAAGGGATACCGAGTCGGTGGATCGATCCACATGGTGATCAACAATCAGATCGGCTTCACGCTTGAACACGAGCAGGCCTTCAGTGGCATCTACTGCACCGATTTCATGCGAGGCATGGACATTCCCGTCTTCCATGTGAACTCCCGTGATCCGGAGATGGCCATCGCCGTGATGCTGATGGCCTATGAATATCGAAAGACCTTCCAGGAAGATGTCGTCATCGATCTCTGGGGCTTCCGGAAGTTCGGACACAACGAGACGGACGAACCCTCCTTCACCAATCCGCTCATGGCCGAAGCCATCAAGCGAACGCCTTCGATCCTCGACACCTATGCCCAGTCGCTGACTGAAGCAGGAGTCGTTGGAAGCGAGGAATCCGATCAGACCACCCAACGGCTGATGGAGTTGATGGATGAAGCCCAGCAACGCATCAAGCAGCAACCCGTCCGACCCACGCCCATGGCCATGGACGACCACTCCACGTGGGCCGGATTCTCACTCGACTACGACCATGAACCGGTACCGACATCGGTACCCAGAACCAGACTCCAGCAGATCTGCGAAGCACTGGGCACCGTGCCCGAAGGGTTCTCCCTCCATCGAAAGCTCGAGAGGATCCTCGACAATCGAAGCAAGGCCATCTCCGACGATCTTCCACTGGACTGGGCGATGGGAGAACTGCTGGCGCTTGGATCGCTTCTTGGTGAAGGGGACGACATCCGCTTCACCGGCGAAGACTGCCAACGTGGAACATTCAGTCATCGTCACGCCGTCCTCTTCGATGGCAAGACCGGTGAACCATGGGTGTCGCTGAACCATCTCGGTGACCAGCAGGGCCAGTTGTGCATCTACAACACGCCTGTCACCGAAGGAGGCTGCATCGGCTTCGAATACGGCTACTCCCTGGGCGATCCCAACATGCTGGTCATGTGGGAGGCCCAGTTCGGCGACTTCGCCAATGCCGGACAGGTCTACTTCGATCAGTTCATTGCGTCCGCCCAGAAGAAATGGGGTCGCAGCAGCGGCCTGGTGTGCCTGCTTCCACACGGATACGAAGGCATGGGACCTGAACATTCCTCAGCACGAATCGAGCGATTCCTCCAACTCTGCGCGGACGAGAACATGGAGATCGTCAATCCGACGACACCAGCCCAGATGTTCCATCTTCTCCGCAGGCAGATGCTCCGCAGCTTCCGCAAGCCGTTGATCGTGTTCACCCCCAAGAGTCTGCTCAGGCATCCGAAGGCCACTTCCAGTGTTTCCGATCTGGTCGATCGGGGTTTCCAACGAATCATCGATGAGACCGATCTCGATGGGACCATCCCGTCCAAGGCCGAGTCCGTTCTCATCTGCAGCGGCAAGATCTACTACGACTTGATGAAGTATCGCGAGGAATCGGAAGAGACCTCCTGCCCGGTCGTTCGAATGGAACAGCTCTATCCCTTCCCCGAATCGGAGGTCCGAGCTCTGCTGGAGAGATATCCGAACGCCGAGTTCTCATGGGTTCAGGAAGAGCCGCAGAACAACGGCGCATGGTGGTTCGTCTCCGATTGGTTCCGACAGAATCTTGATCGAACGATCCACTACATCGGAAGACCAGCCAACGACTCGCCAGCCGTTGGTTCATCCGGGATCCATCGTGAAGAACAGGATGCCATCCTGGCACGGGCGTTCCGTGCCGAAGACTCCACGCCCGTTTCCACCAAACGTTGACACTAGATCCAGGAGCAGTGATTCATGCCTGTTGAGATCGTCATTCCGAGCCTGGGAGAATCCATCACCGAAATCCGTCTCGGCCAATGGCTGAAGCAGGATGGAGACTGGGTCAATCAAGACGAGTCCCTGGTCGAGGTCGAATCGGACAAGGTCACGCAGGAACTTCCCGCTCCGACATCGGGTGCGTTGAAGATCACCGAAATCGAAGGCGCCGATCTGCCCATCGGTGCGACCATCGGATCAATCGATACCGAGGCGACCAAGCCGGCGACTTCCGAACCAGCGGCCCCATCGACCCCTGAAGTATCCGCCGTCAGCGAACCCGCACCCGCGGCGACTCCGATCGCTCCACAGGCGACACGAGTCGAGATCGCGACTGAATCCGCTGCCGCCTCGACACCTGTCCGCGCCACATCCATGGCGAAGAAGATCGCCGAAGATCGTGGTGTCCCACTCACCGGCATACATGGTTCCGGAACTCAGGGCCGCATCATGAAGGCCGATGTGCTCTCCGCACCAGCGTCCGGTTCGTCGATTCAATCGACCGATCCGAATGCACAGCCCCTGGCCATCGACGGCGGACGTGGCGTGCGACGCAAGCGAATGAGCAAACTTCGCATGCGAATCGCCGAACGGCTCGTCGCTGCCCAGCACAACGCGGCCATGCTCACCACGTTCAATGAAGCAGACATGTCCGCCGTGATCGCCATGCGATCACTCCACAAGGAAGAATTCAACGATCAGCATGGAGTCAAGCTCGGCTTCATGTCCTTCTTCGCCCGAGCGTGCGTCAGCGCCCTCAAGCAGGTGCCCGCGATCAACGCCTTCATCGATGGAGATGAACTCGAGTTCCACGACTACGTCGACCTGTCCGTGGCGGTCGGAACCGATCGCGGCCTGGTCGTCCCGGTGATTCGTGACGCCAATCGAAAATCATTCGCCCAGATCGAGGGGGACATCGCCTCCTTGGCCGATCGTGCCCGAAAGGGGCAGCTCTCCGTCGAGGACATGACCGGTGGCACCTTCACGATCAGCAACGGCGGCGTCTATGGATCGATGATGTCGACCCCGATCCTGAACCCCCCCCAGTCGGGCATCCTGGGACTTCACCGTATCCAGAAGCGGCCGATGGAGGATCCGGACAATCCCGGACAGATCGTCCTGCGTCCGATGATGTATCTGGCCCTCAGCTACGACCATCGCGTCGTGGATGGCAGCGAAGCCGTCAGTTTCCTCGTGCATGTGAAGAACTGCATCGAGGATCCGGAACGCCTTCTGCTGGGACTCTGATCGACGTGGCCCGAATCGAACACGGACATGTGCCAGTTCTTCTCGAAGAGATCGTGGAAACACTGGCACCAAAGCCAGGAGACGTGGTCGTCGACTGCACGCTTGGCCGAGGAGGCCATGCCCTGGCGATGGGCAGGAGAATAGGATCAGAAGGCCTGATCATCGGGATCGATCGAGACCCCGACAATCTCACGTACGCCAGAAGTCGTCTTGATGAGGAAGGCATTCCCTGTCACACCATCCATGATTCCTTTGTCGCCATCACACGCCATCTCGCGAAGCTGGACCGTCGAGTCGATGTGATCCTGGCTGATCTGGGTGTTTCATCCAATCAACTGGACACATCGACACGTGGATTCGGTTTTCAGGACGACTCCCCGCTGGACATGCGACTCGATCACTCGGGCAACTGTGAAGACGCCCAGAAACTGCTGGCTCGAATCAGCCAGCAGGAATTGACTGAATTGATCCGAACCTATGGCGAAGATCCCTTTGCGGCCGCCATTGCCAGAAAGATCGTCATCGCCAGGGAAACGGAACCGATCAAGACCACTCGCCAGCTTTCAGATCTTGTCAAAGCGGCCTACGGCCCCAAGGCTCATTCGTCGAGAGTCCATCCGGCAACCCGCACGTTCATGGCTCTGAGGATCGCCATCAACGAGGAGATTCCAGCGCTCGAGACCCTTTTGGATCTGATCAGTCGGGGCTGCGAGAAGGCGTCGAGGGATGGCTGGATCAATCAGAATGCCCGAATCGGCATTATTTCCTTTCACAGCCTCGAGGATCGACCAGTCAAACAGGCCTTTGCCAGATGGCAGAAACAGGGGCTGACAACGGGTTTAACCAGTGGAGTTGTCCGACCTGGAGAGGCTGAAATCAACGCCAACCCGAGAAGTCGGTCAGCAAAGTTCAGAGCGGTTCAGGTTACAGGGCCCAATAGGCCGAAATAAGAGGATGGAACTGCCATCAAAGTGGCTTCGGTCATCGCATGGAAGCGATACCGGGTCGATCAGGCACAGGATTTGCCGGATTCCTCCGGCTACGCATGGATGCGGGAGTCAATGACTCGAGAGAACAAGCTGGCTTTGATTGTCGGGTTCGGACTGGTGCTCTTCATGGGCATTCTGGTCTCCGATCACCTCTCCACCGCTCGTAGAGAAGCCTCTGCGTCGCTCCAGATGAATACTGGACTCAGCCGACAGGCGATGGTCCCCGGCCAAGGCTGGCTGGTCTATGGAGTCGCTCAGGAATCATCTGGTGAGGAAGCGGCCACCGCCCTCCAGATACGGCAGGAGTCCGCTCACCCATCGGACATGGAACGTTCGATACCGATTGCGGACCCCACCGAGCACTCCCCACACCATGTGGTCGGCGCGGGCGATACCCTGCAGTCCATCTGCAAGCGGCACTACGGAACGCCCCATCTCGATCTCGCCCTGGCTCGCTACAACCGTATTCCTGATCCCAACCGACTGGCCGTACGCACTCGCCTGCTGTTGCCCAGTGCTCTGGTGCTCAATGGCTCCGATACGTCCATCATCAGCCCACGAGAGAATGCCCCCATCCCCAAAGCCGCTCCTGTTCAAGAGGAGCCGATGGGTGCCTACGAGGTCCAGTCCGGCGACACACTCTCCGAACTGGCCCAGAAGCTTCTCGGGTCCGCCCGGGAGACCACTCGACTCTATGAACTCAATCGTGATGTTCTTCGAGATCAGAACGACCTGCGAGTGGGTGCGTCGCTTCGCTATCCGCTGTCCAACTGAGAACCCGAAACGATGACTGCCAAGATCTTGTTGATACTGCTGGGACTGGGCGCCACGGCGATGGCCTTGCTCGCCCAGCGTCAGCAACGCATCGACACCGCCTACGAGCTCACCAGAATTCACTCGAGATGTGATGACATTCGAACATCACTCTGGGATGTCAGACGTTCCATCGCCCAGGAAATCGTGCTCATGAAACCCGAGGACGATTCGAGTGATGAGTCCAGCGTGCCCAAGATCGTCCAGAATCAGCCAGATGACCAGGATGGCATCAATGGCGGATAACGCTGACCTCGATACCACTGGCCAGGACAGGCAGGCTCGCCGCATCGCCCTCTGGGCCATTGGATGCAGTGTCCTGGCGTGCGTGGCCATGCTGGGCATCAGCCTCAGGGTGCTGCAGTTGAAGACGGCACCATCCGATCAGCTTCAGGCACTCATGGGCGATCCAATCTCGACAAGACCCAGCGTTGGCCGCCGAGGCGATCTGGTCGATTGCCGGGGGAGACTGCTCGCGACCTCGACCATCGGCTGGAGAGCGTTCATCGATCCCCGACTCATCGAGGATCTTGGAACAATCGGCGTGGAACTCGAGGCATTGATCGGACTTGATGCGATCGAGACCGATCAAAAACTCAATCGGAGACTTCATTCCAGATTCGTTCCCGTCAGCGGCATTCTGGAGGAATGGCAGGTTGATCGGATCAATTCGGCTGATCTTGCGGGCATCGGTCTTGAAAGAAGACTCGTCCGTTCGTACCCACAGGGAAGCACGGCCGCACGGCTGGTCGGAGCCGTCGGATTCGACCATCAGGGACTTGGTGGTCTCGAGCATGCGCTGGAAGATCAACTGCTTGGACAGAGCGGCAAGCTGAAATACCTCCGAGATGTCCGAAACAGACCCATGTGGGTGGCCTCCAATGGATACGAACCGCATGTGGACGCCCCGCCGGTCCGGCTCACGATCGATTTGGCTATCCAGCGGTATCTCGAGGAACGACTTCAGGAAGCAGTCGATGCATGCAATGCCGGTGGCGGCAGAGCCATCGTGATCGATCCGGAAACCGGTGAGATCCTCGCGCTTTCCGACATCATCAACAAACGCGAAGGATGGCCCGGCCAACCCGAGGATCCCCTGCGCGAGTCCCATGAGAGACTCGGACGCAATCGATGCGTGACCGATCCGTACGAACCCGGCTCCACATTCAAGCCTTTCGTCTGGGCTGTCGCCACCGAATCGGGCGTCGCATCCGCGAAGGAAGTACTTCCCACTCCGGAAGCCATTCCCCACAGGACCACCAGTGGTCGCCGGATTCGGGATGTCCACTACTACGGGCCGGTCACCTGGCGTCGGGTCCTCGTGAAGTCCCTGAACAGCGGCATGGCCATCGTGGCAGAACGGCTGTCCGAGCAGGCCATGCAGGACTGTGTCCAGCGGTTTGGTTTCGGCCAGCGAACAGGATGTGGTATCGCCGGCGAGACCGCAGGACTGGTGACGTCTGCCAAGGCGTGGAGCAGCTACACGCAGGTGAGCGTCTCCATGGGACACGAGATTGCCGTCACCCCGCTTCAGATGGTCCGGGGATTCTCCGCCTTTGCCAGAGATGGCTCCCTGCCCTCGCTTCGAATGGTCTCCGAGGACGACTCGACCCCTATTCAGCAACAGGCGATCTCCACCGACATGGCTCGGCAGGTTCGCGAGATCCTGGAAGAAGTCATGACCGAGGGTACCGGCCGTCAATCACAATCGGAACACTATCGACTGTTCGGCAAATCCGGAACGGCTCAGCTTCCGAAGGTTCAGGGCGGTGGATATCACGAGGACCGGTACATCTCCAGCTTCATCGCCGGAGCCCCGTTCAACCAACCAGAGGTGGTCGTCCTGTGTGTGATAGATGATCCCGATCGCTCGCTGGGCGCCTGGTACGGTGGACGTGTAGCTGGACCCGTGACCAGAGACGTCATCGACTTCACACTGGAATACATGGGTGTGACTCCGGACAAGCTGCCCGAGGGCATGGCCCTTGGTAACAATCGAACAAACTGAGTTCAGGCGACTCTTCGATCGAGTCCGTACCGCTTCATTTTTTTGTAGAGCGTCGTTCGGTTGATGTCCAGAGACATCGCCGTCTCCTGACGATTCCAGTTGTTGGCGTTCAACGCACCCAGAATGATTCGACGCTCGGGAACCTCCAACGCTTCGCGAAGGGTCATCTCGGGATCGAAAGGCTGTTCCTTGTTGATCGAGCCGATCGGCGAGGTTGCCCGTGGGAATCCGAGATCCGAAGGCAGATCCGCTCCGCCGATGACGACCCCCTTGGCGAGGACGACCGCTCGCTCCATGACGTTCTCAAGTTCACGCACGTTGCCGGGCCAGTCATGGTCCCGCAGCCTGGATGCCGCTTCCTCATCGATTCCGATGAGACGCCGATCCAGCAATTCTGCCTTCTGAGCCAGAAAATGCTCCGCCAGGGGAATCACGTCTTCAACACGATCCCGAAGCGAAGGCAGGCTGATATCGATCACCTTGATCCGGTAGTAGAGATCCTGTCGGAACAGACCTTCCGCGACAAGCTGTTCAAGCGGTTGGTTGGTCGCCAGAATCACCCGGGCATCCACTTCGACGGGCGTGTTGGAGCCGACCGGTTCGACGACTCGTTCCTGAAGAACACGAAGCAGCTTCAACTGCATCGATGGTGGTGCCGAATTGATCTCATCGAGAAAGATGGTCCCACCACAAGCCGCCTGGAACTTGCCGGGCTTGTCAGCGTGTGCGCCGGTGAATGCGCCCTTGACATGTCCGAACAATTCCGATTCGAGAAGAGTCTCCGGAATGGAACCACAGGAGATTTCCACGAATGGAGCATCACAGCGAGGTGATTGTTCATGAATGGCTCTTGCAATCATGCTCTTGCCGGTGCCTGATTCGCCATTCATCAGAACAGTGGTCGGGGCGGCAGCCACCGAACGGGCCACCTCGAAGACGTGGTGCATCCGTGGATCGCTTCCGACCATTGCGCCGTAGTCACCATCGTTGTCCGTCCCCGGTCTCGCCAGGAGCTGGCTTCGTATCAGGGCTTGATCGATCGCCTCGCACAGATGTGATGTCGTCACCGGTCGAACCAGATAATCCGAGGCGCCTCGTCTCATCACACTGACGGCATCCTCGACCGTCCCGAAGGATGCCAGGACGATCGGCACGACACCATTGCATCGTTGGGCGATGTCCTGAACTTGCTGCCCGTATTCGGCGATGCCACCAAGAAGAACGACTGCAGGAGTCAGCCCACTGGATTTGAGTGTCTGGATTTCACTGATTGGATTCATCGAATCACCTGGCACTGCCTGATAGCCCTCTGCCTGCAAACGGGCACAGGTTGACTTGGCAACTGCCGGATCGGAATCCAAGACCAGTGTCAATAGCGATTTATCTGCGTTATTCATCAGCAAGAACTCCCAAGGGACACTCCAGGTGACTCCCCTCTGGTCACCGGGATGGCCCATGAGGTGCGGAATCGACACTTCTACGAACCCGATCAACTCAATGTTGCGTCAGGACAACAATTTCTTCCGATCTGCCCTCACAAACGGAACTGCTGTCATTACAGGACCTTACATATGCCACTACGTGGTTGAATAAGAACCACGACTCAATAGTTGCAAATCGTGGATTCAATTCTTGAATGGGCTCCAGCCACGGGTTAGCCTAAGGCCATGCCGCTGGGGAGCTTCTGGAGGAGAAGGCTTTTCAGCGGCTGTTTTTTTTCCACGACGTATCAGCGGAACCGGACTCTGCCGGGCCCCAGCCCCGATACCTCGTTGGCAAGGGTCATGATGACGAATCCTGCCAACCCGAAGATCAGAAAACCCACTGCCGGCACCCACATGCCAAGTGCTGCGAACCAGCTCGATGCATAGGCGGCATGCCAGGTAGCCCCGTATCGCTTGACTCGCTCGCTGGCTCGCTGACCTGTTCCAGCTGTTCTGATCTTCCACCATCCGAGGATGGCCATGATGATCGTCGCCCCGAGGGGCCACATGAGATCAAATGAACTGTCGCTTTCTGGCCACAGCGGCAGGCCTCTGAGTGGACGCATCAGCAGGACCACAGCTGACCAGCAACACCAGCCAGCCAGTATCCCGATGAAACCTCTTGGTGAGATTCGAGGGCGTTTGTCTTCCAGCAGATGAACCAGAACCGCCAGAATCATGACATGGCTCATGATCAACCAGATCGCCAGAAGCAACGGCATTTGGTACGCGGGTATGAGCATGTGCACGGCGTAGACGAGTCCGACCGTGACGATTCCCACAGGTGGGATGAAACGGCCCGCCGCGTTGTAGAACATCAAGGCCGCCGCCACGATCATCGCGAGGAACACGCTGTCCGTACCCAGAAGCATGGCACCCAGAATGGCGATGAGCAGAAGCCCAACCAGACCCGTCACCGCCTCCGTGATCCGTATGTCCCCGGCAGCCAGAGGTCTCTCCGGACTGAAGGCGCGATCACGACGGACATCCAGGAGATCATTGAGTATCGAACCGTAGCCAAAGAGTCCGATGGCGACCATCAGGGATCCCCCCAACTGAACCAGCAGCCCCTCGATCGTCCAGTCGGAGACTTGGTTTCGCCACCCGAGCTGGACCAGGACGGCCACGAACCAGATATCGCACAGAGCTCCGAATCCGGCCACAAGGCGAGTGAGCTTCACAGCCGTCAGGATTCTGTTGAGCATTCCAGCCATCTGTGCTTGTCCCGAAGGTTTCATGGTGTTTCCAGTCGCCCGATGAACCCGTACCATACCCTGCTGCCCCCCCGAACACGGCCCCCATGATTCCGGCCAAAAGAGACGACCAATGGTTCAACCACAGCCGAACGACACCCCGACACTCGAAGCGGACACACTTCGAATAGCGATTGTCACCAGCGGATATCACGCTGGAATCACCAGTTCGCTCCAACGTGCTGCCGAGTCCGCTTTTCTTGAAGCAGGCGGTCAACCTGATCGGCTGATGTGCATAGAAGCCCCAGGCACCTTCGAACTCACGGCCATCTGTCGTGGATTGACGGTCGACAAGGGACATCGGACTCCCGATGCCGTGGTGGCCCTCGGATGCGTCATCACCGGGGAAACGACTCATGACCGGTACATATGCCAGAGTGTTTCGGAAGGTCTCACGAATCTGACACTTCAGACCGGTGTCCCAATCGCCTTTGGTGTACTGACCTGCCAGACCTTGGAACAGGCCGAGTCCCGGTCCGGTGGGGAACATGGCAACAAGGGTCGGGAAGCCATGCATGCAGCCATACAGACGGCCCATATCATTCGAGGACTCGATTCCGGCGGAGCCCAACAGTCATGAGTTCACTCAGAAACAAGCGACGTGTGGCAATCCAGGCCTTGTATCAGATGGACAACAGTGGGCCTCAGGATGATTCACTCGTCTCGAACGAGGCCATTCGCGAATTCATCGAAGCTGATGAGATTCCAGAGAAGGTGTTTGAAGAGGGACTGACCCTGGCGAGGGAGACCTGGTCACATCGAGAGGCGGCTGATGCCGATCTGGCTCCACTGACACCGGAGTGGCCACTTCATCGTCAACCTGTGGTGGACAGAAACCTTCTGAGACTCGCCTGGTACGAGATGAACCGGGCCGGCATCCCGCCCAAGGTCGTGATTTCCGAATCGGTCGATCTGGCTCGCGAATTCAGCACCGAGCAGTCCCCGAGTTTCATCAACGGTGTTCTTGATCGTCTTTACCACGACATGATCGAGGCATCGAATCCAACAAATGAATCGACGCCTGAGGAAGAGTCGACGCCTAACGAGGAGTCGACGCCTACCGAAGAGTCGACGCCTACCGATACCCCCTCCTGAAGTCATGGGTCTATTCAAAAGCACACTATCGGCATTGAAGAAGGGTCTCGGACGAACTCGAGAGGCCATCACATCTCCGATGGGATCGCTGCTTCGCGGTCGTCAGCTCGATGATGCCACGGTTGATGAGATCGAAACCTCCCTGCTTCGCTCCGATGTCGGTGTCAAGACCACCGAATCCATCATCAGTGATCTTCGACAAGCCGTTAATGATGGTGAGCTCCAGCGAGGCGAGGAAGCCATCGACTTCCTCCAGGAGCGGCTTCGAGATCGCATCGGAACAGAGGATCGTTCACTGGCCAATGCCCCAGAATCACCCACGGTCATTCTGGTCGCAGGTGTCAACGGCGTGGGCAAGACGACCAGTGTCGCCAAGATCGCCTATGCACTGATGCAGGAGGGCCGAAGCGTCCTGGTTGCCGCCGCCGATACCTATCGCGCCGCCGCCATGGAACAACTGGGCGTCTGGTCCGAGCGGCTGAAATTCGATCTGGTTCGAGGTCAATCAGGTGCCGATCCGGCCGCCGTGGCATTCGATGCCGCAGAAGCAGCGCTCGCCAGAGGGGTCGATGTGCTTCTGGTCGATACCGCCGGTCGAATGCACACGGAAGCGGGACTGATGCGACAACTGGGCAAGATCCAGTCGGTCATACAGAAGAAGATTCCCAATGCACCGCATGAGGTCCTGCTTGTTCTGGATGCCACTCAGGGCCAGAACGCCCTGGCTCAGGCGGAGGCATTTGGAGAAATCGTCGAATTGACCGGGATCGTACTGGCCAAGCTGGATGGCACGGCCAGAGGCGGAATCGTTCTGGCGATTCACGAGAGGCTCAATATCCCGGTGAAACTGGTCGGACTAGGTGAAAGACCGGAGGATATCGAGGCCTTCGACCCGGAAGTCTTCATCCAGGCCATGTTCGGCGACTAGCTCGCGGACCGCCTGATTCGCGTCAATCAACCTTCATGGCGTATCATCTCCCTGTGCAGAGTAGAAGCCGACGGCGTAACGTGAATGGATGCACGTGGTTGATCGTGGCCGCGCTCGGAGTAGCAGCAGTCATGCTGCCAGGTCATGCCTGCGCCGAGAGCATCAAGCGAATTCCAGCCATGTCGGGCGATCGGCTCGGTGGACTTGTTCTGCCGGTCGAGCCACGCGACGGCCCCATACAAATCAATGCGATGCGTGCCTGGACCTGGACCGTTGAGGAGACCAAGCGTCTCATGCTCTCCGGTGACATCGAGATCCACATCGCCGATTTCTCCTTCGAGGGTGAAACAGCGGTTGTCTGGCTTGATCGGATTCCAAGTGAAGATGGGCTGATCAATCAGATCGTCGTCTTTCTACCGGAGGTCACCAGCCGAACCAGTCAGGCCGGTACCGGACCGCAGGGACGCAATCTCCTGATCACGGGAAGCTCCCGAGGTGATGTCGGCCTCAACACGGCCATCTTCAATCCCTACAGACCCACCGGACAGGATGCGTTGCTGGACCTCGCGCAGAAAAGACTCTCCGCCTATGTCGGTCGCCTTCAGCAATCTCGACCTGTTCTGGACATGATTCCACAACTGATCGATCCCACACCTGCCCAACAATGGGCACCGACCCTTGGTGGCAGTGTCAAAGAGGCCGCCGCCGCCATCAACAAGCTGCCCGATGCGATCAATCAGGAGGATTCGGGATGGCTCAAGAGTCCTCAGGGAATCGTGGCGTTCTCCGCCGATCAGCTCGATTTCGAGACAGAGAGTGATGAGAACATTCTCCTCGCCGATGGTTCGGTGGTCGTGTCCTATCGACCAACAGGTGTTGCGGATACCACAGGAGCCCTACGTCTCTCGTCTGAACGAGCCGTGGTCTTTCTGGAGCCGGGCTCGATTCGCGACTCGGCCGCTTCACAGATGAGCGTCGAATCCATCCGAGGGGTCTATCTTGAAGGCAATGTCATCGCCGAGGCCGACCGCGACGACTACATGGTCAGGGCCCCCCGCATGTACTACGACTTCAAGACCGACGAGGCCGTCATGGTCGATGCGGTCATGCGTACCTACGATCGCGAGAGCAATTCACCGGTATTCGCCCGTGCTTCAGAGCTTCGCCAGATCTCCGCGAACAGATGGACCGGCAAGGATGTCAATGTCTCTGCCTCGGCCTTCTTCCAACCGACGCTCTCCATCGGATCGCGTGCCGTCACGATCGATCGGGTGCCGGGAGGCCTGAACGAGGAGGGAGCCATCGTCGAATCCTCCATTCTCGTCGATGCCCAGGACAACACGCTGCGGGCCGGCGACATGCCCTTCTTCTACTGGCCTCGATTCAGAGGTGGCGTGGACAACATCCCGCTGCGTGGCGTGAGTACCGGATTCGGGGACTATGAAGGCGTCATGGTGGAGACCACCTGGGATGTCTACTCGCTGCTGGGCATCAAGCCCCCCGATGGCATCGACATGACGGTCGATGTCGACGGCTACTCCAAGCGTGGTGGAGGGCTCGGCTACGACCTGGTCATCGATCAGCTTGGTCACAAGGCCCAGCTCGATCTGTACGGCATGTACGACAGTGGTCAGCAGGTCACCGATACGGGCATTGTCCAGGACGTTCCCAAGGAGATTCGCTACGCGACACTCTGGGAGAACACCCTTCTACTGGATCCATCATGGACCATCCAGACGCAGGCCGCCTGGTTCTCGGATTCGACCTTCGTGACGGCCTGGAGACCAGACGACTATCGCAACAGACGTGAATACGAATCATCCATCTACATGAACTGGCAGGGTGAAAACGACTCCCTCTCGGCTCTGGGCAAGTACAACCTGAACGAGTTCCTCTCGAACAGCTGGCTGACCGCTTCATTGGGGTACCAGACCGAGAAGCTGCCGGAGATCATCTACCAGCGATATGGCGACTCCTACTTCGGCGATCGTCTCTCCCACTCGTGGGATTTCCGACTGACTCGCATGAGGGCCTCCATCCCGTCCGGTACGGAGGAGGAGAACGGACTGCGAGCAGGAACGTACCTCGGTCAGAACGGACAACCGCTTCCATCAGGGGCGCTCATCGAGGACGCCGCCCAGTTCCAGTACATGCGACGGTCCTGGGTCAACAGAGTCAGCTCTCGTCAGGAGCTGGCCTATCCGATGAAGTTCGATGGATTCAATCTCACACCATTCGGCATGGCTCAGGGGATCGGCTACTTCGAGACCGAGACGACGAACCCCGAGGACACCGATCAGTTCAGAATCTACGGCAGTGGCGGCGTCAAGGTGGACACCCAGTTCCAGCGAGTCATGAATGATGTCCAGAGCGACTTCTTCGGACTCCATCGAATGCGTCATGTCATCGAGCCCTATGCCGTCCTCTGGTATGGAGCGGCGAACTACGATCCCACCGATTTTCCCAACTACGACCCGGAAGTCGACAACCTCAACAAGGGAGGCGCCGTCCGGGCCGGCATGACCCATACGTTCCAGACGAATCGCGGAGGTGCCGGCCGATGGCATTCCGTCAACTGGCTGACACTCGACACGAACGTCGTGTTCAGTACCGGTGATCGAACGGAACGGTATCCATACACCCAGTGGTTCGATTGGCAGCCGGCCTATTCACAACTGGGCAACTTCTTCAATGGTTCCGCCGAATGGCAGGTGAGCGACTCGCTGGCGTTGCTGTCGACTGGAACGATCGACTTCGATCTAGGTGGATTTTCCCGTGGCTCCGTCGGCGTGGAGATCAATCACACGCCGCAGTTCAGCACCTTCGTCGAGTATCGCTACGTCCAGGCGGGCGAGAGCAAGATCCTCTCGCTTGGGGCCAACTACGAGATATCCGACACCTACGTGATCGCCGTTCTGCCGCAGTACGATTTCAGTGCGGAGAAGTTCCAATCCGTGCGGGCGGATATCACGAGAGCTTTCCCCGATTTCGATCTGAGCATCTTCATCGACTACGACGAGATCCGGGGCGAAACCAGATTCGGTGCATCCCTTGGCGAAGTGAACTTCTGAGCAAGCCGTCGGATACATGCAGACTCTCTCTGAAATACGCATGCTTCTCGCAGAACGAGGCCTGAAACCACTGAAGCGTTTCGGCCAGAATTTCCTCCACGACCACAATCAGTTGCGGAAACTCGTCGATGCCGCTGACCTGTCTCCCGGGGATCTTGTTCTCGAAGTCGGGCCGGGTACCGGAACCCTCACCGAAGCACTTCTCGAAAAGGAGGCTCGGGTCATCGCCGCCGAAATCGACGAGGGGCTGGCCGATCTCATGAGAGATCGCTTCGGAGACCGAATCCAGCTCATCCGTGGGGACTGCCTGGCTACGGGGCGACGACTGTCGGATCCCATTCGGGAAGCGATAGGCGATTCGTCATGGAGACTCGTGGCCAACCTCCCCTACCAGGCCGCCAGTCCACTGATGATCGAGCTACTGCTCAATCACCCCCACTGCCAGGGGCAGTACGTCACCATCCAGCGAGAAGTCGCCGAAAGGCTGAATGCTTCACCAGGAGATCGACAGAGAGGGCCACTGGGTATTCTGGCGACCACCTTCGGCGAAGTCGATCGCATCGGGGATATCCCGGGAAGCTGCTTCTGGCCAGCCCCCAAGGTCACCAGCTCCATGGTCTCCATTCGCCCCAGATCATCACGACCTGATCTGGATGGCAACGCATTCGCTCGTTTCATCTCCCTGCTCTTCGCCAAGAGAAGAAAACAGCTGGGAAGCATCTTTGGACGCTCCACCGTGCTTCCAGACGGAATCGATCCGATCTGGAGAGCTGAAGTCCTGACTGATCAACAGTTGATGATGCTCTTCCAGACCGTCGCGTTCGAATGAGCGATCAGGCCTTGCCCAGATAGTCGCCATTCTCGGTGTTGATCTTGACGACCTGGCCGATCTCGATGAAGGGAGGCACTCGTACACGGGCACCGGTTTCAACCGTGGCTTCCTTGAGCTGATTCGTGGCGGTGGCACCCTTCGGCTGGGCGATGGTATCCGTGATGGCCAGTTCGACTGAAGCTGGCAGATCCACACCCAGGCATCGACCGTCGTACAACATCACGGTCACGTCGAGATTTTCCTTGAGCCACTGACTCTGCTCGGTCGGAATGGCCTCTGAATCGATCTCCATCTGATCATAGGTCTCGCCGTCCATGAAGACGTAGGGACCATTGCCCTGACCACTACTGTCATAGAGATACTGCATGACACGCTTGTCGATGCTGACATCCTCGAGCTTGTCGGAGGAGTTGAATCGATTGATCTTGATGGTGCCCGTCTCGACGTTCTTCATCTTCGCCTGGACGTATGCCGGCCCCTTGCCGGGCTTGACATGCTCGGTACCGATCACGGTGTTCAACTGCCCGTTGAAGATCAGAGCCTGACCTCGTTTCAAATCTGTTGCCTTGATTGGCATCTGTGTATCTCCAGAAAGTATTGACAAGTATTCAGACGGTCTCGATTCGAGAACCTATCGTGCGGTCGCTTCAGCCCGTGTCTCTCGCAGTACGGTGACCTTGATCTCACCAGGGAAGGTCATCTCCTCCTCGACACGCTTGGCGATCTTCTCGGCGATTCTAAAGGCATCGTCGTCATCCGCCCGATCGGCGTTCACGATAACGCGAACCTCACGACCGGCCTGAATGGCGAACGCCTCGGCAACCGAGTTGTCCTCCTTGGCGATGCCCTCGAGCTGCTGCAGTCTCTGGACGTACATCTCCATGGATTCGCGTCTGGCACCGGGCCTCGCACCTGAAACGGCATCGGCCGCCATGACGATCGGTGTATAGGGTGTCGTCGACGGTATGTCGGAATGGTGGCCGCCAATGGCATTGAGCACGGCTTCTGATTTCTCGCCATAGCGTTTGGCGAATTCCATTCCGATGGCTGGGTGGCCGCCTTCCATCTCGTGGTCCATCGCCTTGCCGATGTCATGGAGGAAACCACATCGTCGGGCAAGCTCACCGTCGAGACCGAGTTGATCGGCGATGATCTGGCTCAGATACGCCACTTCGATGGAGTGCCTCAGGACATTCTGCCCGAAGCTCGTTCGGAAGTGCAGCTTGCCCATCGCCTCGACGATCTTGGGATGCAGACTCCTGATGTTGGCTTCCAGTGTCGACTCGTTGCCCATCGCGACGATGCGTTCATTCATGTCCTTTCGAACGGCTGAAACGACTTCCTCGATTCTCGATGGATGCACGCGACCGTCCGTCACGAGTTTCTGGAGCGCCTCACCGGCGATGGCTCTACGTATGGGGTCGAAGCAGGAGACTGCGATGACGCCCGGCGTATCGTCGACCATGACATCCACACCGGTCGCTCGCTCGAGCGCCCTGATGTTGCGTCCTTCACGACCGATGACACGTCCCTTGAGATCATCCGATGGAATCTTGACGGCCTTCACGGTCGAATCCGCCACATGCTCCGCGGCAAATCGCTGAATCGCCATCAAGGTGATCTCTCGACTGTCGCTTCTGGCTGATTGCTCTGCGCTTTCCATGATTTCCCGTCGTACGGCGGCCGCATCATGTCTGCTCTGTTCCTCGACTCGCTCCAGAAGGACCGCCTTGGCATCCTCAACACTCATAGTGGAGACTTCAGCCAGTCTGGCGGTGATGTCCTCTTCACGCCGATCCAGGGTGGCGTCTTTCTCCTGGAGAGATTTTTCGAGACCGTCGAGTTCATTGGTTCGAAGATCCTGCTTGGATTGCCTCTTGTCCGCCTGCTGGAGCTTCTTGTCGAGACTGTCTTCACGACGATCGAGACGATCCTGATCCTTCTTCAGTCCCGATCGAAGATCATCGAGCTCCTTCTCCAGGCTCTCTCGCCTTTCTCGCACATGGCGTTCCGCCTCGAGTTCGGCCTTGTTGCGGATGGTCTCCGATTCGGCACCGGCAGCCTGACGAATACCGTCAGCCTCTCGTTTGGCCGTACGGATCGTGCCCCCGATCAGAAGCTTGATCAGACCGGCACCGGCGACGATGCCAACGATCAGACAAATAACACCGATGATGATGATGCCCTGAGTACCCAGAATTTCCGGAGAAGTGGCTGTGGCAATCACGGGGACCTCCAATCAGCACAGGCGGCAAAGACGCCTGGTGCACATGGCGGTTCCTCCAGCAATAAATCCGCTCGCGAGAACACAGTTGAGCAACCCGAAAAGGGGTTGATAGAAAATGAAAGAGCCTTCAAACAGACTATCCAGACAGCTTCAGCTGTCTGTTTCGGCTACTCGAAGAGTCGTCGCCGGTGGCAACCGTTTCATTTTCTCCTGCGGGTCTACATCCGGAAAAACGAGTTTTCCGAATCATTATCCATGAATTGTGACGGTGAATCATCTCACCACGAAATCAAAGAACGAACCTGAATCTATCGGTAACCTGAGGCCATCGAATCTATCGGGCCTCATCAGGCTGACCGCCGGCAATCGCCGGTACGAGCGGCTCTACCCTGAGGAAGAACCGGTTAAAAAGAGTGCTGTGATCCACGAGTACGTCCCGTGGACGAACACCCAGTCATAAGGATTCATTATCCTTCCATTGTCGGGGCCATGTCAAGGATTCAAAAAATCGAATCCAAGGGAGACGCCTGTTCATGCCCAAGATCCTCAATTGGCTGCTGAGACTGGCACCCACCAACCCGATCTGCATTCGGATCGTCGCCGGTGGTGGTCGTCGATGGCGTGACATGGTCATCCGTGCCCTGTATCTGAGCTTCATGATCGCATTGACGCTGAGTGTGCTCCTGGGGAACCTCGGCTCCGGATACTTCTCGATGCGAGGACTTGCCTCCAGCGGCGCCTCGATTTTCCAGGCCACTGCCTATGTGCAGATCATCCTGATCTGCCTGCTGACACCCCTCTTCATGGCGGGTGCCATCGTGCAGGAATCAAACCCGCGAACCTGGGACATCCTGCTCTCGACACCACTCAACTCCGCGCAGATAGTCCTCGGGAACATCCTTGGCAGGCTCTTTTTCATAGTGGCCCTGCTGCTGGCAAGCCTGCCTCTGTTCATCTTTCTACAGATGTTCGGGGGCGTCCCGGGACATACGATCATCGACAGCTACGTGATCGCGATATGCTCGGCTCTGCTGGTGGCCTCCATCGCGGTCACCCTGAGTGTCACACGAATCATCGGCAAGAAAGCCGTCTTCGTCTTCTACGCCGCGATCGTGCTCTATCTGGTGGGCACCTTCGTGCTCGATTCGATTCTTCGGACTCCAATAAACACCACGGCCGGCATCGCGGCCAACTCGACCACGTGGCTCACACCACTCAACCCGTTTCTGGCCATCGAGGCGCTTCTGCAGCCAAGCACCTATCAGACCGTGGAAGTCTGGGGGCGTGGCTGGCTCCACACACAATGGATGATGCATCCGGTCCAGACCTTCAATTGGCTTTGCTGCCTGATATCAGTGATTCTTGTCGTCTACGCGACGCTGAGAGTACGTCTGCTGATATTCCCGAATATCAACATCGACTGGTTGCTGAAGGTGTTCAAACTCTCACCTGACGGGGCCGTCACCAGGATGCCCAGGCCAGTCGGACAGAATCCCATCGCCTGGCGAGAGTCCCATCTCAGACGCAACCTTGGATCCATCTGCTCAAGATGGGGCTTTCTCATCGTCGGCCTGCTGCTTCTTGTCGGTGTCCTGATCAACTACGCCATGTCGGATGGTCTGCAAGACAGCATTCGATTCACGCGTCTGATGCTGACGGGACTTCTGATGGCCGAAGTGATCATCGTGGTGCTCACCGCCGTGAATCTGAGCGCAACGGCCGTCAGCGGCGAACGGGAGGATGGATTCCTCGACCTGATACTGACCACCCCCATACAACCGGGTGCCTATCTGGCCGGCAAGAACCTCGGTCTGGTGAAGTATCTCATGCCGATGATTGCATTGCCCGTCGTGAGCATGCTCCTCATCTCACTGTTCATGTATGCCGGTGGCGTGGGTCCACCGGTCGTCTTCGAACGGCTCATGGCCAACGGTATGCTCGTTCAGGAACCACTTGTGATCCCGTCGCTTGGCATCGCCTTCATGCTGGTCTTTGTCCCATTCATCGCCTTCTGCGTCATGGTCGGCCTTCACTGGTCGATTCGTTCACGAGGAAACATCGGATCCGTGGTGGCCTCCGTGCTTCTGCTCTCCTCACTCTTTCTGATGCTGGGTCTATGCGTCATGCCAGCGGGAGTCAATCTGCCCATGCTTGGCGTGCTGCTGACGAATCTCAATCCGGCCAACATGCTCATCACCCTGGAGGATCCCGTGTCATGGCTTGCCAAGAGTTGGCAGAGCGATCCTGAGGGTGGAACCATCCAGTTCATGATGATCATTGGCGGCCTGATCAGTGGTGGCATCTATCTCGGTCTGGCATGGGCCATGCACAAATCAATGACGCGGACCTTCATGATGACGGTCAGGCGGCTATCCGGAACCCAGTGATGGCCGAGGACCGTGATCGATCAGACCAGAATCTGAGCTGGATTCTCGATGAATTCGCGAAGTGAGACCAGATACTGAGCAGCCGTAGCTCCATCGACGACCCGGTGATCGTTGCTCAGAGTGGCGTTCATCTCGTATCCGACAGCCAGTTCACCATCTCTGACAACCGGCTTCTGGATCGCGGCACCCGCAGCGAGAATGGCACTGTTGGGAGGATTGATGATCGCCGTGAAGTCGTCCACACCGAACATGCCAAGATTCGAAATCGTGAACGTGGAGTCGCTCATCTCTTCAACGGTCAGACCGCGAGTGCGAGCCTTCTCGGACAAGGCCTTTGTTTCCGCCGAGATGACGCGGATGCTCTTGCGATCGGCATTTCTGATCGTCGCCACGACGAGTCCTCCACCACGCTCCTGGGGGAGTGCAATGGCCACACCGATGTTCACATCACCGTGATAGACGATCGAATCGTCTGCCCACGATGCATTCATCAGCGGATTCTCGTACATCGCCAATGCACAGGCACGCACGAGCAGATCGTTCACACTGATCTTCGAACCTGTTCCAGCAAGCTGGGTGTTGAGAGAGGACCGAAGAGCCATCAGCGGATCGACATTGAATGTCATGCTGACTTGGTAATGGGGAATCGTCTGCTTGGAATCGACCAGTCTCTGGGCGATCGTCTGCCGCATGGTGGTCACGGGCTCGCGGTGCGACTGGAGCGCACCTGGTATCGCGATCAGATCAGGGGACTGTTCGGGTGTCGTGACCGGTGTCGCTGCCACGGCGGTGGGCGGTGGAGTCATCGACCTTTGTGCAGGCTTGGCGGCCGGCGCGACGGCCGATCGAGTCTCTTCTCCTGCACCTGCCGCGGCCAGAACATCCCGCTTGACGATGCGACCGGAAGGGCCAGAACCGACGAGTGTGCTCACTTCCACGCCATGGTCTTCAGCCAGACGTCTGGCAACTGGTGAAATCCGTAGTGGGCCTCCACCTGCTGCCTTCGGCTGGCGATCGGCGACCACCGGTTCGGACGGTGTCGCTTCAGCCGGCTCGGCGACCTGCGATGGGGACGGGGATGGGGATGCCGGCATCACATCGTCAGCCGACTCGTCCTCCTCCAGAAGCACGGCCACGACCGTACCGACATCAACGGCCTGCCCCTCACCAACGGCAAGGCTGTTGACCGTGCCGTCATCGAATGACTGCATCTCCATGGTGGCCTTGTCCGTCTCGACGTCTGCAAGGACGTCTCCGGCGGAGACCTCATCGCCCTCGGCGATGTGCCACTTGATGATGGTCCCCTTCTCCATCGTGTCGGAGAGTCGCGGCATCGTGATCTCGATGGTCATTGGACGTTCGTCTTTCTCAGGCGTTATACGTGGCGCTTCGAACCGCCTCGCAGATCTTGCGAGGGTTCGGCAGCATTTCCGCTTCAAGGTTGTGGGCATATGGAGCCGGTACATCGTCACTGTGGACTCGGTGGACATGATTGTCCAGATCGTCGAAACAGTGCTTGTGGACTTCGGCGGCAACTTCGGAACCAATCGACGCGAACGACCACGACTGGTCTACGACGACGCAGCAGTTGGTCTTTCGGACGGATGTCACGATCGATTCGATATCAAGTGGCTTGATGGAGCGACCATCGATGACTTCGCAGTCGATGCCCTCCTTCGCGAGCTGCTCCGCGGCTTCCATGCAGAAGTGCACGGGTCGCCCGAAGCTGACGAGAGTACAGTCCGCACCTTCGCGCCGTGTGACGGCCTTGCCGATGGCGATCTCGTAGGGGGACTCAGGTACTTCCCCGGTCATTGACAGCATTCGCTCCGACTCCAGACAGAAGACCGGGTCGGGATCTCTGATGGCTGCCGTCAGGAGTCCCTTGGCGTCGTATGGATCCGAGGGAATCACGATCTTCAGACCAGGCACATTGGCGTACAACGACTCGACACACCATGAATGGGTGGAGCCCAACTGGCCTCCGGCGCCGTCATTGCCTCGGAAGACAATCGGAACCTGAAGCTGGCCACCGCTCATGTAGAGCATCTTGGGAGCGTTGTTGAGAATCTGATCGGCGGCGACGAGACTGAAGGACCAGCTCATGAACTCGACGATCGGTCGAAGACCCATCATGGCGGCGCCGATACCCAGACCGGCGAAACCGGTTTCGGAAATCGGTGCATCGATGATCCTCTTGGGGCCGAATTCATCGAGCATGCCGCGACTGACCTTGTAGGCCCCGTCGTACTCGGCAACCTCTTCGCCAATGAGGAAGACCCTGGGGTCGTCTCTCATCTCGTCGGACATGGCCTCTCGAAGGGCATCTCTAAATTCGATGGTCCTGGACATCAGGCATCCCCCCGCGTTGAGTCTTTCATGAAGTTCGGCAGGGATGTACCCGTGTAGGGCCCCCATTTCTCGATGTACACGTCCTTGTACAGCTCCTCGATACCAGGCTCGGGAGAGGCCTCGGCCCACTTGACTGCTTCGCGAATCTCGACGCGAAGCTCCTTGTTCATGGCCTTGATTTCAGCCTCCTCCATGACGCCGCTGGAGATGAGGAACTTGGCAAGTGCCTCGATCGGATCGTTGGCCTCGTTCTCCTGTTCCTCCTCGTGGGTTCGATATTTCCTCGGGTCGGAAACCGAATGCCCCTTGAAGCGGTAGCACTTCATGTCGACGAACGCGGGGCGGGGATTCGCCCTGATATCGTCGACGAGCGCCTTCATGGCGGGATAGGTATTGGTGATGTCCATGCCGTCGATGCAGACGGAATCCATGTGGTAGGCGACACCCTTGTCGACAAGGTTGTCGGCCGCCGAGGTGCATCGCTCGATGGAGGTGCCCATGGCGTACTTGTTGTTCTCGACGATGAAGATGACGGGGATGTCCATGACCTTGGCCAGATTGGCCGCTTCATGGAAAGCACCTTGATTCAGTGCGCCGTCGCCCAGGAAACACAGGGTCACCCTGGTGTTGGTTCCACCATTGAGCACTTCATCCTCATACTTGGTGGCGAAAGCCAGACCGGCTCCGACAGGTGTCTGGGCACCGACGATGCCGTGACCTCCGTACATGTGATTGGGCACATCGAAGAAGTGCATCGATCCACCCTTGCCCTTGGCACATCCACCGATGCGTCCGAAGAGTTCAGCCATTCCGACCTTTGGGTCGAGGCCTCGGGCCAATGCATGTCCGTGATCACGATAGGCCGTGATGACGGGATCAGTTGGTTGGAGAGCAGCGATTGATCCAACGGCAACCGCCTCCTGACCGTTGTAGACATGAAGAAAGCCACCCGCGAGCTTGTTCTGATAGGCCTGAACGGCCCGAATCTCGAACTCGCGGATCAGCTTCATGTCTCGAAGCCATTTGATGAGGACATCAGGCCCTGGAAGGGGCAGCTGCTTCGAGTCCTCTGGAGTCTTTGCCGACTTGGTTTCTTTTGAGGAAGGGGTCACGATGATCTGTTCCATAGTCATGAGCTTCAAATATATGACAGCACCCGAAATAGGTCCTGGAAGCCTCAGTATAGCGGGTTAAGGCTGTATAGCCCCCATCAGATCCTCAGTTCACCACCTCGATGAGAACACTTGCCTGGCGGGCAGGCGGCACATCGGTCTCCCAGGGGCGTTGATAGTCCAACTTCAGCCTTGTCTTGCCAGGAGAAGTCCCCCTGATAGCCCACCATTGCCGCCCTGGAGCACCAACAACCCCATCTGCGGCGTCTGTCTTGGTATATCCCGATTTGGCGATGGTGACATGCTCCATTCCGGCACTTGCATCGGTATCGATATCCCATTGGAATCCCGTTGTGCGATTACTGACCAGAAAAAATCTATGGGTACTGCCGACTTTCAGATTCAGCTCCTGAGAAGCCACCTGAGCGGTCCCGGAATGGTTCGAGGCACAACCAACGCAAAAAAGGGTACAGAAGGCCAAAAAGCCTGCATTCATGATATGGCGACTCATCAACTGTCCTCCAGAAGGATCAAATTTAGCCAGAATCCGATACGAACGGGGTACCGGATCTCCAATAGCATGTGACTTCGGCGAATGAAATTCGAGTCGGCTCGACGAGCCTTCGCCGTTGAGCGAACCTGGGCTGTGATCATTTTTTCCATTCACCCAGGGTCACACCATAGTTGGTTCTCAGATAAATTGAATAGTCCACTCATCAGTGATAACTGAACACATGACCTCACGATTCCCAATCAACCTCATGGCTCCAGTCCTCATCGGCATTCCCGTATTGGCGCTGGGTATCTGGCTCTCGCTGATGTGGAATCACGAGTCGAGAGCCGCCGTCGGGGTATTGGCACACGATAAGATCGAACAGATCCACGAACTGGCGGCCTTGAAGATTCACGACATGACCCAGATACCGCCGTTGATCTGCAAGCTCAACGAAGCGTTCATTCGAGATGACGAGCTGGATCCCGACGATCTGATGAGCTGGCATCCCAGACTTCTGGATGAACTTCTAATCTTCAGGATGATCAGCTCCATCACATGGGGATCTGCCGATGGAAGAGGTCTCTGGCTTGGCAGATATGCCGATGGAAACATGTTCTTCGCTGTCAAGGATGACGGCGATTCGAAGACGATGAGAGAGTGGGAGCTCAACAAGGACGGCTCGCTTCCAGACGTACCGACCAACAGCTTCGAACTGGAGCTTCGATCACGTCCCTGGTACAGCATTCCAACGGCCAAGGGAAAGGGGGCATGGACCGACCCGTACCCCTGGGCTGGAGGCAATGGATCGCAGACAGAAACCATCGGTGTTTCATTCGGGCTTCCTCTCTACAACGAGGATTCGACACTGATCGGTGTCATTGACGCCGATTTCCAGCTGAGCGATCTGAATGATTTTCTTCATTCGATCGATGCCGGCAAGAATGGGATCGTGATCCTGGCGACTGATGAAGGACTCCTGCTCGCCGCCTCGAATGACATACCGCTCAATGTCAAGGATGGTTCTCTCCAGCACCTCTCGAGAGCGGAGGATGAGGTGATCGCACGCATGGGTGTTCTGGTCGAGAACTCGGATTCGAACCAGAACTTCAGCGATACGATCATGATCAGGAACCAGAGCTATTACATACACATGTCCCCTGTCGGGCAGAAGCAGGGACTGGACTGGCAGCTCGTGACGGTGATCCCGACGAATGCGTTCATCGGCAACATCGAAGCCCACTTCAGACAGAGCATGTTCCTCAGTATCGCCGCGGTGATCTTCGTGGTGATCATCGCCAGTGCGATGGCACGATGGCTCATGAATCCACTGAGCACCTTGATCTCGAAACTCAAGCTCGTGGGCGAAGGAAAACTCGATACCACGGTGGAGCTCGGAACAGCCAAGGAATACGTGAATCTCGGTGACGCCATCAACGAGATGACATCGAGTCTCCATGCGTCGCAGAGCAGGGAACAGTTCCTGAAGAGAGAACTGAATCACCGGGTCAAGAACATGCTGGCGGAGATTCTGGCGCTGTGTCGACAAGCAGCGGATCGATGCGACACCGACCGTGAACTGTTCGAGGAACTGCTTTCCCAGGTCGCCAGTCTGACCGGAGTGCATGATCTGCTGGGCAAGAAGGGTGTGGAGGGGCTCCATTTCAGGGAACTCATCGATTCCTGCATCAGTCCGTATGTCCAGACACCGCAACAGGTCGAAAAGGACGGACCGATCGTCTTCATAAAGCCCAATGCCGCGATGTGCCTGGCGCTTGTCACCAACGAACTCTCGAACAACTCCAGAAAGTACGGAGCACTTTCGATCGAGGATGGACTCATCAGGACCTCGTGGGCGATCAATGATCCTGCCGCCGACTACAGTGGGCAACTCGAATGGATCTGGGAAGAGACCCGGGGGACGATTCCCGAGGATAAATCCCGAAACGGCTTCGGTATCCAGATGATCGAAGCCATCATCCCATATGAGATTTCAGGTAGCTCCACGATCGATTTCAACGAGAATGGACTGGTGTTCAAGGCGACCATTCCATTGAATTGCTTCATTCTGAAGCATGAACAGGATCAAGAGAATCCATTGGAACAGGCTAATGAATGAAATGAATGACAAGATTCTCGTCGTCGAGGACACGTTTCTGATCGCCATGCAGCTTCAGATGGATCTCAAATCCCTCGGCCATCAGGTGGCTGGACCTGCTCCATCGGTCGACCGGGCATTCAAGCTTCTGGACCGAGAGCCGATCAAGGCTGCGCTTCTGGATATCCATCTGGGCAACGAGAATTCAATACCTATCGCCAATAGACTCATGGAATTGAAGATTCCGTTCCTGTTCATCACAGGCTTCGAGCAAGTCGACATCGAATCGAACGAATTCGACGACCATGTCCTGTTGAGAAAGCCGATCAATCTCGATCAGCTATCCGACGCCATGGGCACGTTGCTCGAATAGACGATCATCGAGCCTTGGGCCTGTGAGCCGACCACGCCTTCGTCAGGAGTTCGATTCGATGGCGTCCAGTTCGGTCCATCGCGAGTACAGGACTCTCACTTTTTCCTGAGCCTTCGAAAGAAGGCCGTAGACCTCAGCTGCTTTCACATGATCGTTGACCATGTCGGGATCCGCGGCACTGGCCTCCAGCTGTTCGACTATCTCTTCCGCTTCGAGAATGGATTGTTCCATGGACTCGTACTCACGTCGCTCCTTGTAGCTGAGCTTTCGAGTCCTGGCAGCCCCCCCGCGATCGGATGCACTTCGTACCGGCTTGACGGCGGCTTGGGTTCGATCATCAAGCATGCTTCTGGCCTTGGTCCACTGTTCATAGGTCTGATGGATCCTGGCCCCCCCATGACCATCGATCCCCAGATACTCCGTCGCGATCCGCTCCAGCATGAAGCGATCATGGGTCACGAGAACGATGGCACCGGGAAACTCCAGCAACGCAAGCTCCAGAACCTCCATGGAGGGAATATCAAGATCATTCGTAGGCTCATCGAGCAGCAGCACATCCGCGGGCGTCAGCATCAGATTGGCGATCAGAAGGCGAGCCTGCTCCCCTCCGGAGAGATTGCCCACCGTGGTCGCCAGCTGGTCGGGTTCGAACAGGAAACGCTTCGCCCATCCAGTCACATGAACCATCTTTCCACGGTACTCGACCATGTCGCCAACAGGACAAAGCGCTTCCTGAAGCGTCTGATGGAGGTCGAGTGTGGAACGATGCTGGCTGAAGGTCACGACCCGCAGATCAGTGGCTTTCTTGATGGTTCCAGCGTCGGGAGCAAGCTCCTCGTTCATGAGCCTGAGCAGAGTCGTCTTGCCGGACCCGTTCACACCCAGCAGTCCGATGCGTTGTCCGGGTGAGAGCATGACCTCGAGGGATTCGAAGAGCATCTTGTCACCCATCGACTTGGTCACCCCATGAAGACCAAGAAGCTTGTTGGTCTTCCTTTCGGTCGCCTGGAAGTCGATGGCAGTTCTCTGTTCTGGCGCCGCAATCCGATTGCGAGTCTGCTTCAGCTGGTCTCGACGTTGACCGGCCGCCTCGACCTGGGTCTTGTTTCGAGTCTGTCGTCCCTGAATACCCTGTCGTAGCCACGCGGTGTCGCGTCTGACCTTGTTGGCCAGTGCGGATTCAGCCGCCTCCTGGGAGTCGAGGAAGGCCTCCTTGCGACGAAGGAACTCGGAGTAGTTGCCGTTGGCCTTGAAGGTCCCACCCGGATACGCCTTGGACAATTCCATGATGGCCGTGGCCGAGTTCTCGAGAAACACACGGTCATGAGTCACGAAGATCATGGCTAGCCGGGATTGCCTGACGAAGGATTCGAGCCACAGCACACCATCCAGATCCAGATGGTTCGTCGGCTCGTCCAGAAGCAGGACATCAGGCTCCCTGGCAATGGCGCAGGCGATCGCCAGTCTCTTTCGCCAACCTCCGGAAAGTTCATGCACAGGTTTCTCGAAGTCGTCGAATCCAAGCTTTGAGAGCGTGATCGCAGCCGAGGTGTCTGGATCCGAATGCATTCCTGCATCCTGCTCAAGCGATCTGATCACAGCAGAGAGTGGCGTGGCCCCCTCATGAAACTGATCGTCCTGCTGGATGTACACCATTCTCGAATTGCGACGACGGACGACTTCACCTTCATCAGGCGAATCCAGTCCGGCCAGAATCTTCAGAAGCGATGACTTGCCCGCCCCGTTGGGCCCGATCATTCCCACTCGATCCCCATCCTCCATGTGCAGGGACACGCCTTCGAAGAGAACGTTCGCTGGAAAGGCCTTGGTGATGTCGCTTGCTGAAAGGATCGTGCCCATGGGTTCATCTACTCTGCTGGCTGCATTGGTGTATCGGTGCACATGGTAGTGCAGGCGGGGAGGGACATGAGTGGATTCATTTCAGGGACGATAGAGACTAGAATACGGGACTGTCCGGGCACCGTTCCAAATCGAAGGTGCCAACACCCCACCGCGTTCCATCACCTCCTCCTTTCCATTCACATCTGGTGACTGTTTTCGACAAAGGGCTTTCATATGCTTCGCATCATCGGATTCCTTTCCTGTCTGCTGCTGGCCTTCGAGTTCTCGACCGAAGTCGCCTGTGCCCACTTCCTGTTCGCTCATGTGGTCGGAGGAGCCAGACCAAGAATCGAACTCCACTTCGCTGAAAGTGCTTGGGATTTCAGCTCGAATGGTCGAATGGTCGGTCTCATGGAACCGGCACGATCATGGAGTCTGGATGGGCAGCCACTTGATTTCGAGTCCCATCCCCACGCGATGGTCTGCCTCGGTCATCCGGATCAGACGCTCGCCTGCTCGGAGTTCACCTACGGCCTGATGTCCAGAGGTGAGACATTCCTCCTCCAGTATCACGCGAAGGGAGTCGCTGGAATCGATTTCGCCGGCGAGAAGGGTGGCCTTGATGCCGAGATTATCGCGAAGCGGACCGGCGATGAAAAACTGATACTGACCGTGCTTTCGAAGGGTGCACCGGTCCCCAATGCCGAGATCGTCGTCCCCTTGGAAGGCATGAAGACAGAGCAGATGACAACAGATGAAAGAGGTCAGGTCGAGATATCGATGCCCAAGACTCCGATCTACTCCTTCAGAGCCATGGTGCCCGAGGAGCGAAGTGGAACTCATGACGACAAGTCCTTCGATCTCGTGAGGCATTACACGACCTTGACTGTTCATCAGTCAGACGACGTGCCTTCGGACTCCGATGGGCTCGCCTGGGCGGTTCTTCAGGATGCCATCAGGTGCAATGCCGCGAACGTGGACATGAACCGCGATTGGCAGGCGAACTTTCGCATGACGACCCCGACGGAGTCCAATCAGGGAAGACTCATGCATGAGAGCGGCGTCGTGGGCATTGTCAAACCAGATGACAATCAGCCGCAGATCATGGAGATGATCCGGCTCACAGGTGGCATACCGACGACCGACGTCATCGAGAATGCTCGAATGAACTTCGAAAGCATGCGTTCCCCGTCCGTCGGATCCAGAGTAGTCATACCTGAATTTGGTCTGATCTACGTCATCAAGGATCGATATATCGAGGCGATCATCGAGGACTCGCCCAATGGTGTTCGAAGAACCGATGTGACCGGAAGGATGAAACTCGCGGATGGCAGATACCTGCCCGAGCAACTGGTCATCACTGAATTCGAGAAGAATGGGACGATTCAATCGGTCACATTGATCAACGAAATCTACACCCAGGAAGATGGAACCCATCTTCTGAAGACTCGTACTGCGCATCGTGTGGCTGGACCGGATCAAGTCGACCCGACGACACTGCGATTGAGTGAATTCCAGTTTTCCAAACGGTGACATCGAACAATGAGTGACCAGCAGGCTCTGGTACGCCCTGTCGTGGGACTTTCCCATCGGAGACGATGCTTCTCTTAGTGTCGAGGAAGCACCATTTTCGGAATCAGATCCGAGGCAGCATCCTCAAGCAGATCTCGCTGCATCCTGGATGGAGAGCCGAAGAAGGACTCCGATATGGCCTTGTCAAGCTGATGCACAGCCAGTGTCCGCATGGCTCCACTGAAATCCTCGACCGATTCGGCGAAGATCAATCGACGATCGTTCGAGGATGCTTCCGGCCCAAGCAATGCGGTGAAGTACTGCATCTGGACATTGCCTTTTCTGGCCTGATGCACTCCACAGACCACGACGAGAAAGGTCTTTGACTCCTGTTCATCCAGACTCGAGAGGATACTGGTCATCTGGCGATTGATCGCATCCAGTTGCGCCCTGGCAGCCCCCGTCACGTTGGTCATGATGTCTTTCTTCACCGATCTCGCCCACTCATTGAGCTCGACATCGTCGATGCCCTGCGATCGAGACATCATCGAGAGAAGTGCGGTCGTCCTATCCAGAAGTCGTCGCTGGCAGGCTCTCTGGTCAGCAGGGATGGCACTTGCATCGAGACCGGTATCCAGTTCTCTGATCTGCGATTCGAGTCTTTCCATCTCGTAATTGTCGGGACTTGAGCCGCTGTGCCATGCTGAAAGCCAGGCTGCCATCAGGACGTGCGCAACATCCTTCAACGCGTCATAGAGATCGCTGGACACCGAATGCCTCGATGTGACGACTCCATGCCGAATCACGACCAGCTCATCATCCACGTTCAGTATTGCCAGCGGTGTTTCAGCCAATGCTCGCCGGCTGGCGGACTGATATTCGCCAAGAAACGAATTATCAGCAGCCGCTCCACCATCGATGGGAACCGGCCTTGGAGCGGTATGACATCCAACCACAGTCAGAAGACAGACACAGGCTAGACATGGTCCACTGAAGCCCATCGATTCTTTGAACATGCTCAAACGATATCAACAATGAATTGACAGCATTGACGACAGGAATGTCCTGTACCGATGGGCCTGAATCGATGGCTCTCATGCATCGAGGACGATCATCATTGACTGATGGATTCATCCAGGAAACCCATTACCTGAATCAAGCCGGTCATGTACTGAGGTGGATCAGATAGTAAAAACACGTTTAGATCGCTTTAAATCGGTATGTAGCTCGGTAACTGTCTCAATGTCATTTTCTAGCAATTCCACTCTTGTAAGTGCTGATGCAAGCTGCAAGAATGCACTCAGTGCTAATTCATGACGACCGTGTTCTGATTTCGGGGGAAATACAATGACACGACTTAGCTTGGTTTTTGCCGCAGGATTTGCAGCATTTGCCTTGAGCATCGCTCACGCAGAGACCCATATCCTCTATCCGATTGATTCCGCCAGAACATCGCCCAGCTCCAACTGGGGATCCTGCTGTGGAACCAGCAGCTTTGCACCGGGAAGTGCCACCATCTCCGTCAATTCATGCACCTACCAGGGTGGATACTGCATGGGAGATTCACACCGGGCAGTCTGGCTGTACGAAATGCCCCAGATGAGCTCGAGCGAGACCATCACACTGATGGCGTTGGTGGGCACCCGATCCGGCTCCACCGGTTCAGGGGTGGTCAGTTGGAGGTGGATGAATACACCGACGATCACGACGACTGGGATCACAGACACGCTGTATTCACCAGATGCCTCACAGTCGATCAACTGGTCGGGAAGCTCGAACTTCTCCATCACCACCCCACCCTCCATGTTTATGGCAAATGACGGTGGATACATCATGGTCACCGCTTCCATCAGCAGTGAATATGCCATGAACTTCTCCAACAACGGCTCCAGCGGGACCAGACTGGTCTTCTACAGCGAGCCGGGTTGTCCGAGTGACTTCGATTCGAATGGATCGGTCGATGTCACCGATCTGCTCTCCCTTCTGGGCGTCTATGGAACAGCGAACAGCGATCATGATCTCGATGGAGATGACATGGTCGGCGTCAACGATCTACTGCATCTGCTCGATGCGTTCGGAGAGTGCCAATGATCCGTCTTACCTCTATCGCATTGATTCTTGTGACGATTTCCATATCGAATGATTCGCTGGCCTCGATGGAGCAGATCGAGATCCCCTGGTCACAGACCGCCTCCATGAGTGCGAGCGATTGCTGCAGCTACAGTTCCTTGACAGGATGGAATGGTGAGTTCACGACCACGAAGAAATGCTCGTCGTATGCAGGCTCATGCATGGGTTCCCGCAGAGGCGCATTCTGGCAGTTTGATGTATCCAACATTCCAGCGGATGCTGTCGTCCAGTCCTGCACCTTCCTGGGGAAGACTGAATACAGCGACATGGGCGGCGATACGACGCTTGGAATAGAGGGATCGAGTGGCCCTCTGACGAACACCATCGCCTTTTCAGTCATCAACTCCCCCCAATGGCAGTACAGCGGCTACTTCTGGGGTGGTGAATTCTCGTTCACCTTGCCGGCATCGGTGGTCGAATCAGCTCGCGAGGACGGCATGTTGACCATCTACGCCTATGTGTCGAACAGTGGCGGTGTGGATGTCCACAACACGGGCCCCGACGCAGCTCGCCTGAACGTGATTCTCGGTGCACCTCCCGTCTATGGTGCCTGCTGCATGGCCTCTGGCAACTGCGTGGTGATCAACCAGTCGACTTGCGAGAATGCGGGATTTGAATTTCTCGGGCAGGAGACGGAGTGCCCGGAGAACAGCTGCATCAATTGCCCCGGCGATCTGAATGGAGACAGCGCATCCGATGTCGATGATGTACTGATGCTCCTTCAGAACTGGGGCATGTCAGGCGATGCAATGAATGGGGACATCGATGGAGATGATGACGTCGATGTGAATGATCTTCTGGCGTTGCTGACGTACTTCGGGGATTGCTGATGAAACTCACATCGATGTTCATTGGGGCCAGTCTGGCATTGACGGCAACACAGAGTCAGGCAGAGATTCAGATCGCCGAGATCGAGGATGCGCAGGCCGTGCAACTCTGGTGGAGCGGAGGATATCAGTGCGCCAACAACTACTGGCATAACAATCCACCGATGATGCAGGGTGGCTTCTGTACCTTGAATACCGGTACCTACACCTACAGTGGCAAGAAGATCTCCATGTGGCGATTCAATCTGTCCACGATCCCTGAAGCGGCCTCCATAACCTCGGTGAAGATACGGGTCGAAGGATCTGCCACATGGGGACAGCAGGGCAATCTCTTCAAAGTGGGCATGAAGACCGGCACGGGAGCCTTGACCGTTCAGGATGGAGAGGCCCTCTACAATCAGGGTGAAATCTTCGCTCAACCGGCACCCTCCGAGCCCATGGAATACGAGCTCGAGACGACCCATCTCATCGAGGCCCAGGGCACTACCGATTGGCTGGTCGTGAGCATGTCGGCGGAATATTCATCATCCACGGCCTATCTCGATACGAATGCCGCACTGATCGTGGAGTACGACCTGGAAATCTGCGAAGGCGATTTCGATGGAAACAATGCCGTCGATGCGGATGATGTGCTGACTCTGATCGATGCGTATGGCACGTTGAACAGCAACTACGATCTCGACGGCAATTCCTTCATAGATGTAAACGATATTCTGATGCTGGTTGGCTTCTATGGAGAGTGCGAATGATTCCTTCGATTCGATACACGATGTTTCTCGCTGGAGCACTGACGACAGTGCTTGTTGGCATGAGCACGGTTCATGCGGACAGTGTCGTGGTCTATCCTGTTCAGTCAGGATTGGTCAATGATGCCTCCTGCTGCAGTCCATATGCCTACTCCAACAGCACTTCTGTGACGTTTTCGCTGACAGGATGCTTTAGTGACCCCCACTACGGCTGTTGGAACGATCGTGAGCGTGGTGCCTGGCGTTGGAATCTTGAAAATGCCTTGCCTGAAACTGCTGTCGCGACCTCGGCTCATGTTCATTGGAATCACCCGACTCAATGTAATGCATGGAGTGTCTATCTCTGGATTGATGCCGGTACCCAGATCCTCAGTTCAAGTTATTGCCATCAGATCCGTATGAATCCTGATCAGCAGATCTCCGAGCAGACCTACAACGATACATCTGCTTCATGGGCAATCGACGAGAGCGTTCTCGAGGATGCCTTGAGCGGTGGATACCTGAGTATGGTTAATCAGATCGGGTCGAACGGACAGGGCTGTGTTCTCCATAGCCTCGGTGATGAGGGTGTTCGAATCGTCATTGAATACGATCTGGAGACCTGCGCGGGTGACTTCAACGAAAACGGCGCTGTCGATGTCGATGATTTACTGGCCTTGATCAATGCCTATGGCACCTTGAACAATCAATATGACCTTGATGGGAATCCACTGATCAACGTCAATGACGTCCTTGTACTTCTGACTATGTATGGAGATTGTCAATGATTTCATCTATTCGCGCTATTCCTCTCATTCTCGTTCTTCTGATCGTGCTGTTTGGTTGTCCGGGCATGAGTCGAGCGGAGACCACCGTGGTCTATCCCGTCCAATCCGGTTTGATTGCCGATGGCTCCTGCTGCAGCCCGTATGCCTATGCAAACAGCAGCTCTCCGACGTTTGCAATGACGGGGTGCTTCAACGACTTCCACTACGGCTGCTTTCAATGGAGAGAAAGAGCTGCCTGGCGATGGAATCTCGATCAGGCCGTTCCTGAAAACGCCGTCGTGACATCGGCTCATGTCCATTGGAACCATCCAAGTGCATGCCAGGCGTTGAATGTCTATGTCTGGATCGATGCGGGAAGTCAGATTCTCAGCTCGGTTTATTGCAATCAGATACGCAACAACCCAGATCAACAGTTCTCCCAGCAGAGCTACAACGGCTCATCCGTCACATGGTCCATTGACGAAAGCGTGCTCGATGATGCCTTGAACGGAGGGTATCTGAGCGTGATGAACCAGATCGGGTATGACGGGCAGGGCTGTGTGCTCCAGAACACGGGTAACGAGGGAATCCGAATCGTCATCGAGTATGAACTCGAGTCCTGCGAAGGCGATTTCAATGGAAACGGTGCCATCGATGTCGACGACCTACTGGTCCTCGTCTCGAACTACGGGCTGCTAAGCGAGCAATATGATCTTGATGGAAACGGGTTCATCAATGTCAATGACGTCCTGCTGATGCTTGACTACTTCGGAAGCAGCTGCGAGTAGCTCGTCTTGTACACATCCCTCGAGAGCCCTGACTGCACGTCCTCAAAGCGGCTGGAGGATGCTCAGGCCAGGTCGTATCCATAGACCTCGAGTTCGCTGCCTGCGACCTTCTGGAAGGCGTTCACCTGATTGTCTGACAGCTCTTCTCTCCAGCGACCAACTGTCGCGTTGGTGATCGGCTGCGCGAGTCTCTGATGTCGCTCGAACGAGGATCTCGCATCCGCCTGAACCTGGCTTGAATCGAATTGAGCCCGCTCCAGCTCCAGACCCAGGAAGGCCATCAATTTTCCAAGATGCTCCTGGGGATCACTCGTGAAATCCTCGTAGCGCACGGTATGAACGATCGGATTGTCCTTGACCGACAGACCGGCGTTGATGCAACGCTTCCAGTATCGAGCGTATATGGCTGGAGAATTCAACCTGACGTTCGGATGATTCCGGGACGAGCAGTAGGCATCCCTGCCATCCCGAACCACATTCACGAATCGGGCATTTGGAAAGAATCTGGTCAGGAAGTCGATATGCAGAACATGCTGCGGTGTCTTCTCGATGAAGGTACCCCCACCATTTCTGGACTCCAGAAGACAGGCTGCACGAGTGAAGAAGTCGACGATGTCGGAGGACTCAGAGAACAGCTTCCTGTTCTCCTGAGCCGTCAAACCAAAATGATCTCTGGAGAAGATGTTTCTGAGGGAGACCAGCCCCGTCTCTTGCTGCACGCTGAAGAGCTTGCTGTGAGAGTTCAGAACCCGCTCCATGAGAGTGGTTCCACTCCGTGGTGCGCCGAGGACGAAGACGATTCGATGATCGCTCGTTTTCCTGGGCCTTCTCCAGCTGATGTTGCGAAACACCTGATGAGGGGCCTTCATGTAGGAACCAAGAATAACCTGAACGGACTTCATTTGGCCAAGGGATCCTCTTAGTGGGTGATCGAACGATTGATGACCAGATTACCAGATAGGAACTGATCGACGACACATGAATCCCAGCGAACGCATCTCGCACCATGCCCATCCTCGCTCGATGAC
>DEYM01000044.1:41967-43650 GCA_002364555.1 Phycisphaerales bacterium UBA3158
GGATGCCCGATCGTCTTCATGACCGGCAGTGCGGCCGATGGACACGTCCAGAAGAGGCTGACAGAGGTCACCCATCGGGACAATGAGCTCAGAAGCGTTCTATTTAGTGCATGGACGGTTCAACAGGCATCTAATGGACTCCATATGCGGTTTTATGGCTGACTCGGCTGGAAAATTGTGCCACAGTGTCAAGAGCCCATTTCCGCAAGGATGTCGGATGACAACCCCGCGTACAACCGCTGATTGTCCATTCAATGGGAAGGAATCTTGTTCGGATGTTCTCATCCCTCAAGTTGATGAACCCATGCTCCCCCTTGAATGCAACTGGAAGAGAGAGAAAACCATGTTCCGAAAGAATCTTGGCTTATCGCTGATGCCCATCGTCTTGTGTCTCATCGGTAGTCCGGCAGTCCTCGCCGAGAACACCATTGGTTTGATCGAGTCTTGCGATGACAGCTGCAGCGATACCTACAAGCTGTTTGCTCCGTTGAATGGAACACAGACATTCCTCATAGACAATGACGGCAACATGATCAACTCATGGTCCGATGAGAATGTCGTGGGCAATTCCGTATACATGCTTGAGAACGGAACACTGCTTCGATGCTCGGATAACGGACCTCTTGATGGTGGACCGGCTGCCGGAGGCGATGGCGGATGCGTGAGCATCTTCGACTGGGACAACACGCTGCTCTGGAAGTATTGCCACAACACGCTCGAGCATCGACTGCATCATGACATCGAGCCGATGGCCAATGGCAACATCCTGATGATCTCGTGGGAAGTCAAGTCGAACGCGGAGGCACTGGCAGCAGGCCGCGACCCCGCCTTCATCACCGATCAGGATGGAGAGGTCTGGCCACTCTGGATCATCGAGGTCGAACCTGATTTGAATACCTCCGACCAGGGCACGATCGTCTGGGAATGGCGGGCATGGGACCATCTGGTCCAGGACTTCGATTCCTCGATGCCCAACTATGGGGTAGTCGGCGACAATCCAGGCAAGATCGATCTCAATTACGGACGTGATGGGCGAGCCGACTGGCTGCATTGCAATGGGATCGACTACAACGAGGATCTCGATCAGATCGTCATCAGCACCCCTTTCAACAACGAGATCTGGATCGTCGATCATTCACTATCGACTGAAGAGGCCGCTACGGATGCGGGCGATCTCCTGTATCGCTGGGGTAATCCAATGGCCTACGATCGCGGCACGGTGGATGACCGCGAGTTGTGGTTCCCTCACGATGTCAGATGGGTTCCGGCGGGCTATCCCGGCGAAGGCAACATCACGGTCTTCAACAATGGCAATGGCCGACCTGTCGGCTATTCGCGTGCTGATGAGATCATTCCGCCCATCAACGCAGATGGCACCTACGAACTGGACGGCAATACGTATGGTCCCGACCAGGCGATCATCATCTACGAAGCTCCGGTCCAGACGGACTTCTACAGTTCAGGACTCTCCGGCGTGGAACGAACACTCGAGGGCACCACACTGATCTGCATGGGACGCGGCTCCGGCACAGACCCGGTTGGAGGCCAGTTCTTCGAAGTCGATGCTGCCGGCGAAGTCATCTGGCGATACATCAATCCCGTCACACCAGGTGGACCGTTGCAGCAGGGCGAAACTGCCGCTGGCCAGAATGCATTCCGATGCAGCCAGTACAGAAGCGACTA
>DEYM01000011.1 GCA_002364555.1 Phycisphaerales bacterium UBA3158
ATAGGCTTCTCGATGGCACCCAACAGCCCCTACTATTCGATCTGTGCGGATCTCTTCAAGGGTCGAGCAGCAGTAGCCACCGGCATAATCGTCACGTTCTTCTCGATCTCCGGAATCGCCTGCCCGGCGATCACAGGCTGGCTTGCTGAAGCAGGCAGTGGTTTCACGGGTGCGTTCCTGGCGATGTGCCTCGTCGTGGCAACCGGTGTGCTGGGCATGCTGCTGTTCGCGACAGGTCGAGTAGGAACCACCATTCAGGAATCCACATCATGAGCGAGCAGGAAGACATCCAACAACTTCGTCAGCGAATCGACTCCATCGATGCCAAGCTGGTCGAACTCCTGAACGAACGAGCCGGCATCGTGGTCTCCGTGGGCGAGACGAAGCGGGAAGACGACACGCCCGTCTATGCACCTCATCGCGAGAGACAGGTTCTCAACCGAGTACTGGCAGCCAACAAGGGACCGCTGAGGGACCGGGCCATTGAAGCCATATGGCGAGAACTCATGTCCGACAGCTTCCGGCTCGAACAAGGTGTATCCATCGGATTCCTGGGTCCTTCGGGTTCATTCAGTCATCTCGCCGCGGTTCGACATTTCGGCTCCTCGGTGGAATTCAAGGAGTTCAAGGATATCCCCGCCGTCTTCAGGGATGTTCAAGCCGGCAACTGCACCTATGGCCTGGTTCCATACGAGAATTCGACCGGCGGTAGCATCACCGACACGCTGGATGCCTTCTGTGAATTCGATGTCACCGTCTATGCGGAAGCCATGATCAGCATCTCGCACTGCCTGCTTTCGAACATACCGATCGATTCGATCCGTCGTGTGGCCAGCAAGCCGCAGGTCTTCGCGCAGTGTCGTCGATGGCTCGAGAACAATCTTCCCGATGCCCAGCGCATCGATGTCGCCTCCTCGGCCGTGGGCGTCATCGACGCAGCCGTCAGTTCGGACATGGCCGCCATCGGTTCCCTGCTGGCTGGGAAACTGCATGGGGTCAATGCCCTCAATGTCGGCATCGAGGACAATCCCGGGAACATCACACGCTTCCTCGTCATCGCCAGACAGGCGGCCCAACCGACCGGACAGGATCGAACCAGCATCATGTTCACGACTTCACATGAGCCGGGCGCCCTGGTGGATGTCCTGGGAGTCTTCCGCGATGCGGGCATCAATCTCAGCCACATCGACAAGCGTCCAAGTGGGCAGGAGAACTGGAACTATTCATTCTTCATCGATGCCGATGCGCATCAGCAGGATGAGGTCCTCATAAAGGCGATCGATAAGGCCCGCCCCCTCTGCACCGCCTTCAAGGTGCTTGGATCCTACCCGAGGGCCGAACAGGTCCTCTAGTGGGTATGCTGGTGACATGGCAGAAGCTAGCCGCACAACCACGGCCCTGCTGAACAATCTCCACGATGAGGACAACGATGCCGCATGGAGAGAGTTCGACGATCGCTATCGTCCGATACTGCTCGGATTCTCCAGACGCCTGGGGCTTCCCGATGCCGACGCGGTGGACGTTGCGCAGGAAACGATGATCCAGTTCATCAAGGAATATCGTGAAGGCAAGTACGATCGCGAACGTGGTCGACTTCGATCATGGTTGCTGGGCATAGCGCGTTTCCGAGTGGCAGGCATCTACCGTAAGCGAGCCACGAGTCGTATCAGTCGAGGCGAATCCGCCATTGCCGATCTTCCACGTGATGAGGAAATCGAAGCAGCCTGGGATACCGAACGGAGAATGACCATTCTCCGAAAGGCCCTTGCGCAGCTTCAAGCCACCACTCGAATCGCGGACAAGACGGTTCGAGCCTTCGAGATGGTGGCGCTTCAGCAACTTCCCACCGCACAGGTGGCCAGTGAGCTGGACATGAATGAGAACGACGTCTATCTGGCCAAGAGTCGCGTGGCCTCGAAACTGAGAGAGATCGTGGCCGGTCTCGAATCCATCTACGACGAGGATGTGATGTGACTCGCCCGGGAGAACGCCAGCCCTCGGATGACGATCTGCGACGGATAGCCTCCGGTGCCACTGTCGAATCGGAAGTCATGGCGTGGCTGAAGACGCATGATCCCGACGGGCACATGCTCGAAAAGGCACGGACCGAGCTCGGTCTCGATACCGGTTCCGGGGAATCCTCGTCCCCTGGAGCATCGACGGACTGCAGAAGGCCGACGATTGTCGAGATGCATCACATAGCCGAAGGGCGGACGGTGGACCCCGCCGTCCTCAGATGGCTTGAAGAGAAGGATGATGGCGTTGTCCAGGGCGAGATCGACCAGTTGAAAGCCGATGACGATCTTCTGGGAGAACTGGCGGCCGTTCATCGCGAGAAGATCCCGGCAGGATCATCGATGCTCGAGGCCCCTACTCCTCCTGGCTACGAGATCGTCAGGGAGATCGATCGTGGCGCCCAGGGAGCCGTCTTTCTGGCGACGCAAGTCGCCGCCAAGCGACAAGTGGCTCTGAAAGTACTTCTCCAGGGAAGCTTCGCGACCGATCGACAACGAATGCGATTCGAAAGAGAAGTCGAAGTCGTCGCATCCATGAAACATCCGAACATCGTCACGCTCTTCGATAGCGG
>DEYM01000156.1 GCA_002364555.1 Phycisphaerales bacterium UBA3158
GTTCTTGCAGCAGCAGTGCTGACCACATTTCTCGTAGTCGGCGACCAACCGGGCCTCGTCACGGGCACCTACCTGCCGCATCTCGATTCTGGATCTGAAATCGGCAGCGAGATCGCGTACGAGTTCGCGAAAGTCAATCCTGTCCTCGGTCATGTAGAAGAACGTCAGGACCTCTTCTCCGAGTATGGGATCAGCGTCGATGATCTTCATGTCCATGTTGTAGTAGGCCGCCAGTTCCCGGGCACGAACGATGAACTCCGGCTTTCTCGCCATCAATCTGGAATTCGATGCCATGTCCTCGGCGGTCGCGACTCGGAGAACCCGACCCCTGTTGAAGAACGGGAAATCACGACCTCCGGAATTACTGATGTAGCTCCGCATCTCCTCGCGTGAGATGGACTTGCCACATCCTGAATTGTCGCAGGTCGTGGTGAGCATCTCCACGAGCTCAAGTCCTCGATGGGTTCGAGCGACCAGCTTGCTACCGCAGCCGGGCTTGAGCCCGCCTGCCTGCTGGTATTCACCAACCATATGCATCGCACCGAACTTGACGACAATCGTCTTTGGTGGCTCCAGAGCAGCATGCTGCTCCTCCAGCGTCATCGAATCTCGAAAAGTCGGGTCGGCTTCCTGCTCGAAAACCGGAAGTGGAACGATACTGCTCATGAAATGACCTGCTGAAGAATGGCCTCCACTCGAATCGAGATGGTGGCAACACATGACAAGATGTCACCAGGAGGTTTTTTTGGAACCAACACCCGCCTGGCCGAGTAGTGGCTTTGACACAGATCGAGCATTCATTGTAACTGGTTGCCTGATTTTCAGTCCGAAGAATCGTGTTCTTCGGGGCTGGTCTTGCCAAGATGGAACGATGAAACAATCCCGCCAAGGGTCTCGACGGCCTTCTCGAGGTTGGCCGAGGCCTTCACCAGTGATTCCGTTGTCCGAATGGTGCGGATCGTTCCCTCCTGGAGGCCTTCCATCGTCTCTGAAATCTCACTGGCTCCCTGAGCCTGGGAACGGACCCCGTCGCGAAGCTCATGGAATCTTTCGTTGCTGGCGGCCACCTGTTCGAGAATGGATCCCATGGATTGGGAAAGTCGGGCCACATCCATGACTATTCTCCGGACCTCCTCCGAGAACTTGCCCAGATCCCGGACCCCCTCGCCGATGGCGACCTCGACGTCACGGACACTCGACTCGATTTCCAATGTCGCAGATGCCGTTCGATCTGCGAGCCTTCGGATCTCGCGGGCAACCACGAGGAATCCTCTTCCGGCATCGCCAGCCTTCTCCGCCTCTATGGAAGCATTGACGGAAAGAAGATTCGTCTGATCCGCCACAGCGGTGATGGTCGAGACGATTCCGCTGATCCCGCTGGCTCGTTCCTTGATGGTGACCAATCGCCGGTCAGCCGTCTCGGTCGATGATTCCAGTCTTTCCATTGCCCCACGCATGCCCTCAAGCTCGCTCTGTCCCGTGGTCGCCAGTGTCGCCGTCTGGTCCGCGGCCTCCGTCACGGAAGCAACTGTCCTCGTGAGTTCTTCCGAAGTCGATGTGATTCGATCAACGACATCGCATATCTGACTCGTGGACTGCTCCAACGAGCCCGCGACCTGGACCTGCTCTTCCGTCGATGAGGACACCACTCCGGCAGCCTTGTCGATGGCACTGCCTGAATCGACCAGGTGGCCCACGAGCATTCGCAATCGATCACTCATCTGGCCCATGACTTTCAGAAGGACTCCTGTTTCATCAGAGCCTCGAACGACCATGTTCATTTCCGTCAAGTCCCCATCTGCGACGCGAGTCGCATACTCCATTGCATTCCGAACCCGCTTTGAAACCTTGATCGCAAGAATCGCCAGAAAGATGATGATGATTCCCAGACCAACGACGCCAATAAATATGCTTTCTATGATGAAGGCGATGATCGGAGCCATCACCGCTTCCTGAGTTCGGGCCAACACGACGGTCCAGTTGCCTGTTTTAACTGGAGCAGTCGCAAAGAACGTCTCCTTGCCATTGGTCGGATCGATCGCCTCGAGGACCTCGGCGCTCGTGGATAGAGTGACGACATCGAATATCGATTCGTATGGAGTCTCCTCGATGGCACGGGTCTTGAGCTGGCCGGTGATGTCCCTGTCGTCCAGACGAATCTCATCCGTGGAAGAAGCTATGAAATGCCCGTATGGACTCAGAAGAAATGCTTCAAGAGATCGATCGCCAATGAATTCACGAAGCTGCCGATCCTGATCATCCAACGCCCTTGAGACACCGGCCACACCGACGAATCGGCCCCCGATGAGAATGGATGTGGACATGTCGATCTGCAGACGACCATCATTGAGATACGGTTCACTGATGCACATCGAGTGATCGCCGGATCGCAACCAGCGATCTCGAGGTGCTGTGTAATAGGAACCGATACCGATCGACGGTGCCGACTCGAGTCTGATCGTATCACCCCGATCCGGATCGATGAACCAGTATGGCGCCAGACGATCCTCCCCCGAAATAGCCGCGTCGGGGATCATCTCCAGCTCTTCCTGCTCATGCGTATCCGGCTCGAAGGCCATGAAGACCGCCGTGATGGCCGCTTCTCTTTCGAGAATTGAACGGGAAAAATCAACAGACATCTGGCCATGATTGATCATTCCGGACGCCTGGGCATCGGCCAGGGCGAAAACGCTTTCACGTGCACTCTCGTTGACTTCCTGAATTTGCTCGGCAAGCAGCTCCGCCTGTGACTGAAGAGACTCCAGACTGACTCCCCGCAACGCATCGAACTCGTGTATCGCTTCGGTCCAGATGAGTACCGTCATGACAATGACGGTCGGCAGAAGACCTGCCAACAACATCCGGAACTTGAGACCCTTGAAGAGCGGCACTCCAGTATCGATGGACCCTGAAGAACTGTCCATCATTCTGTCTCCGGATTGGACCATTGCCCCCCCCAATCCTGATGCATGCCTTTCAGGTAATCTTCCCACTCGGCCCGGGTTCGATATTCAGGGAACGGCCGAGGCGGAACAAGCGAATCCGATTCCCAGACGATGTCGAAGAAACGAGCCGGAGTGATCTGACCGATACGAGTCCGCATCCAGGCATGTTGATTGTCCGGATCGATTTGAATGCGGCCTTCCGGCGCATCGAATTGACTGCTGGACAGTGCCTGCTTCACCATTTGCGGCTGGATACTGCCTGCTTTGTTCGCGGCATTCGCCCAGAGATGAACCGCATTCCAGGCCGATTGCATCGGATCGCTCAGAACTCGACGAGGGTGGTACCGCTCTCCGAATTTCCTGACGAAACGAAGATTATCTTCCCCTGGAATACTCTGGAAATAGTTCCAGGCTGCATAGTCTCCCACGACATGCTGGGACGAAAGACCCCGCAGCTCCGACTCGCTGATTGAGAATGACACCGTCGGCATCTCCTCGGAATCAATGCCCGCTTCTCTGAGTCCACGAAAGAATGTGACATTGGCGTCGCCATTGATCGTGCTCAGAATCACATCCGGCTGGGTCTTACTGGCTGCATCGATCAATCTGGTCGTTTCACGACTGCCAAGGCCGATGTACTCCTCACCGACGATTTCGCCTCCAGCCTGCTCGACATGATCTCGGATGATCGTGTTCGCGGAACGTGGAAAGACATAGTCGGAACCGACCAGCAGGAATCGCGTGGCGTTTAGATTGGACATCGCCCAGTCAATGGCGGGGATGATCTGCTGGTTGGGCGTGGCCCCCAGATAGACGATGTTGGGCGACTGTTCCAGACCTTCGTACTGGACTGGATAGAAGAGAAGCCCATTCCGTGATTCGATGACAGGGCGAACGGCCTTTCGAGAAGCGGAGGTCCAGCACCCGAAGATCACGGACACCTTTTCATCATCAAGCAGACGAGCAGCCCCCTGGGCGAACAGTTCCTCATTGGAACTGCCATCGATGATGATCGGCTTGAGAGGTCGGCCCAGTACACCACCGTTTTCATTGACATCCTCAATGGCCAGAATGGTCGCGTCTATGACGGATTTCTCGCTGATGGCCATCGGCCCGGTTCTGGAATGAAGAACACCGATCTTGATCGGCTTGATCTCCTCATGAGCATGGGCATCCGACCTCTTCTCGCAGGCCGTGATCGCGACCGTGAATGCCATGAGGACCAAAGCCAGGATTCTTGACGCTGCTGTCATGAACGGAATGGTAACAGGACTGCTTGGTGAATTGATGCTCATTGATCGCTAGACTGATCTGCATGGATATTGATGAAGCACGATCGATCATGCATGAATGGGTACAGAGCGAAGCCCTCCGCCAGCATATGGAATGCGTTGCCGCCTGCATGGGCTCCGCCGCCGATCTCCATGCACCCACGGAACGGTCGCGATGGGTCATCTGCGGACTTCTGCATGATTTCGACTATGAAAAGCATCCCACCGAGGAGGAGCACCCTTTCGTTGGTATCGAATATCTCAAAGGCCGTGGCGATGTTGATGAAGAGATCCTCGATGCCATCCTCGGGCATGCCACCTATTCAGGGACACCACGGTCGACTCCAATGGCAAGATATCTCTTTGCGGTGGATGAGCTAGCGGGCTTCATCGTCGCCTGCTGCAAGGTCCGCCCGAACGGCATCTCGGATCTGACACCCAAGAGTGTCAAGAAGAAGCTCAAGACATCTAACTTCGCAGCCGCCGTCAACAGGGACGACATCCGCAACGGTGTCGAGGAGTTGGAGTGCGATCTCACGGAGCACATTCAATTCTGCATCGATGCACTGGCCGCGGACGGTGAACGTCTGGGATTGTGAGTCGGTCTAGTCCTGCTGGACTTCACGGGGCGACATCGATCTGCTGAGCCATGTGGCCTGTACGGCGACATCCCGGGCGAACTGGTTCCAGTCGACACTCGGCTGAGTCGTCATCTCCCTGGCCTGAAGCGCGAGTTGCAGACCCCATTGAGTCCATTCCTCGTTCGTTCCACGACCAGTGGATTCGCCCAGTTTTCTGCTGAATTCCGTCCACTTCATGTCGTGGCCCTGCTTGGCCCGGACCATCGCCTGATCCGCCATTCGGTTGCCGAACGCGGGCCAGTTGTTCTTGCCCGAAAGCACATACTGAAGCAATTGCCCACCGGCCGATCGACCGAAGATCATCCAATCGTTGCTCGCATCGATCCCATTGGCCAGCGCGATGCCACCGAGCTTCCTTCCATACTCCTGCCAGTTGGATTCCGTGAATTCGAGAACCAGTGATTCCAATTCACTCTCAGGCACGGCATCACGCATCAACTTGACTCTCTCGCCTAGTTCGATGGCGGCATCGGTGAACATGATCATGACCGCAGCATCGAATCTCGTCCAATGACAGTAGTACTCCCCCATGCCCAGAAACGCCGCTTGCGAGGCTGGCCCATCATCGATCGTCTCGGGAGGTCCGACTGTGATGGAATCGGCATCGGTCGAACCCGTCGATGCGGATTGCAAGCCCAGGACCATGCCTAGAAAGACCGTTGACATGAGAATGATCGTCCATGATCTGTTCATTGGAAAACTCCTGTAAATCGATCGAGACCGGACATCGAATACCGGTGATGGCACAGCCCATCAGGCATCATGGGGCATCATGATCCCTCAGATCCTCTTCGTCCCAGATGGACTGGTCGATGCCATCCACGCCATCGGGCTTCGATTTGGATGCCATTCGTCCATCCTGCTTGAGCTTCTCGATCGTCTTTCTCTGCTTGCGCGAGAACAGAAGTCTGATCGGAACCTCCGAGAACGGCAGCTGCTCCCTCAGACGGTTCATCAGGTAGCGTTCATATCGACCTTCGAACAGATCGGGTTTGTTGACGACGAGTGCCAATGTCGGTGGTTGCACGTCGACCTGCGAGGCGTAGTACAGCTTGGCCTGCGAGCCCAGTCTTGAACTGGGGCCCCGCTTGGCGAGGATACCCTTGATGACCTCGTTGATCTGGGACGTGGATTCCCGATGACACGCCTGGGCATGGAGATTGAAGGCCATCGTGATCATGTCCTTGAGCCCCTCCCCTTCCTTGGCGCTCACCAGCACGATCGGCGCATAGTCCAGTCCCCTGAGTTCCTGGGTCAGATAGGTGGCGTATTCCTCCGCGGATGCATGTCCCTCCGCGAGATCCCACTTGTTCACGACCAGAACGACGGGCTTGAACTGTCTCTGCAGTTCCTGACCGAGCTTCTGATCGACCTGAGAGATCTCCGTGGTGGCGTCGATCAGGAAGAGTGCGACGTCTGCTCGACGAATGGACGTCAGCATCCGGCGATAGGCGTAGAACTCGATATCGTCCGCGAAGCTCTTCTTTCGTCTCAATCCAGCCGTGTCGATGGCGGTGAACTCATGACCTTCCATCTTGAACTGCACATCGATGGCGTCCCGGGTCGTGCCGGCTATCTCGGAGACGATGACCCGATCCTCGCCTGTCAGGGAGTTGATCAGGGTGGACTTGCCGACATTGCGTCGACCAACGATCGCCAGCTTCATTTCCGTCTCGACAACGGGTTCCGCTTCCTTCTGATACGCACGATTCCAGAGTTCCTCGACGAGATCACGCATTCCATGCCCGCTTGTGGCCGATACGCACAATGGCTCTCCCAGGCCGAGACCCGAAAGCTCCATCGCATGGGGTTCCCAAGTGTCTCCATCGGTCTTGTTGGCAACGAGCAGGACCCGATGCGACTGGCCTCGGGTTCGAAGGATTTCCGCCACAGCCCGATCCAGCGGCAATGGCCCCGACTGGGCATCGCACACCATCATGATGATGGAGGATTGTTCGATGGCGACTGAAATCTGATCCTCGATATCCTCAGTCAGCCTGGAGAGGTCTTCACCGGCATCATCCAGCGTCCCATCGGCCGAATAGACTCCGTATCCGCCCGTATCGGTGATATCCACCAACCGGGATTCGGCCCCCTTGGGAGACTCCGTGGGCGGATCAAGCTCGAGCATGACACTGACACGGTCTCTGGTGACACCCGGAGTGGGGTCCACGATCGAGACTCGACGCTTGGCCAGTCTGTTCAAGAGGCTTGACTTGCCCACATTGGGCCGTCCGACGATGGCTACGGTTGGAATCGACATGTGCACAGTGTAGGTGCTGGGCAGGTACGGCATCATGCCCAGCTTGGTTACAATTCAAGGCAATGTCTACCAATGATCCAAATGGCCTGCTTCTGGTTGTCTCCGGCCCCTCGGGCGTGGGCAAGACCACCATTGTGCACCGGATGCAGAAGCGGCTTGGAGGCCGTTTCAGCGTATCGGCCACGACGCGTCCTCGATCCAAGGAGGAGAAGGACGGTGTCGACTACTACTTCGTCACACGACCCGAGTTTGATCGGATGCAACGAGGTGGTGAGTTTCTCGAATGGGCGGAGGTCTTCGGACGCCACGCCTACGGAACACCGAGAAGACCTGTTGAACAGTCCCTTGAACGCGGCGAGCTGATTATTCTCGATATCGATGTCCAGGGTGCTCGTCAGGTCAGACAAGCGATGCCTTCCGCATTCATGGTCTTCATTCTTCCACCTGATGAAGATGAACTGATGCGGCGTCTTCAGGCCAGAGGTCGTGATGATCAGGAAGCCATTGAACGGAGATTCGCGGAAGCCAAGCATGAGATACGACAGGCGACCGAAGTCAAGCTCTATGACGCCTTCGTCATCAATGACGATCTTGAACGAGCCGTGGAGGAGACGTGTCGAGTCGTGACCAACCGATGGCAGAACATCTCTGAATCGACATCGTCATCACAATGATCGCACCGCTTCTCCTGACGACCATCTACGCGCTTGGCGGCATCGACGCATCCGATCTGCGGGTATCCGGCAATCCACTTCTCCTGGCGCCGCGCGGTGGCGTGATGATGGTTCCGATCGAGCGACTCTCGACCGATGATGAGTGGTCTGAAGAGATCGTGGTGCAGCTGGTGCTGACATCGGGAAGAAGAGTGGATCTTGTTGGTCACGTTGCCTGGATGGAACCAATCGTCCATGAAACAGGGTCCAGCTGGAGCCGTCCCCAATCCGCCATGACCATCCGCTCCATTCGAGTGAACGATCTCGAGGATCCGAGGGAACGCATGCGCACCGGAGCAGGACCTCAACTGCTGGTGCGACTTCCCGGAGATGGTTCAGGGAGCATGCGTATCGGGAAACGCGAGATTCCGCTGAAATGGCTCGATGTCCCCGACTCGATGCCGCCTATCAGCGTGGGAGGCACGGAACGATCCGGCTCGCTCGAGTTCATGGACGCCTATGACAGACCGTCCACGAAGCTTGCACTGGAATGGTGGCGGTGGGAACTGCTGGCTGAACGCCTGGGGCTGGAGCCCCCTGCGCGGACATTCGATTCGATCTACGAGCAGATGGCCGCAGATCATGTCGCATCGATCTGGCGGATCGCGATGACTCGTCTCAACAAGGCCAGTCGAGGCGTCGCGGCCAAGTGCCGGGATCTGCTGACGGAGACATGTACGGATGATGGTGTCTCGATCGCGGCATGGATCACCAATCCAGCGAGCATCAACAACCTGCTTCAGATCGTCCTTGGTTCAAAGGACGACGACGACGCGACGATGGCCAATGCCGCGCTGGGTTGGGCCGATGAGCAGATCAATCAGTTCACGTGGATTCAACAACCATATGGAACATCGGTGAACATCCAGATCGCCAATCCGGGACACGACAGAATCCTGACCGAACTGGTCTGGAGCAGTGGTGATGATGTGCCTCTCGGCATTCGCCTCGAACCACATGACGTGACGGGAGTGAATGTCGATCGAACACCCAACACGATGGCCGCCCCCTTCTCGAGAATGGATATCCTCAACATCGTCCTGAAGGATCATGTACAGAAATTCTCACTGGGCGACGATGTCATTCGAGCCAAGCCGCCGGGGCCGATCCTGGGGCCATTCGCTCCCGCATGGACACTCGGGAATGTTCGAACGAGAGAGACTCCGGAAACAGCACCTGATCGAGTCAGTTGGATTCAACTCAGAAGAATCAAGGATTCGTGGGAACTCTACATCGAATGTCTGACACCGGATATCGCCGATCAGCCGGACCAACCGTTGCCTGATCGGCTCGACGACCTGAATCGGATGAGAGGGATCGAAGCCGTGACCATATTGGTCGGCGCAAGTGGTTCCGATCGAGAGTGGCCTGAACATCGCATCGTCATCACCTCGGATGAATGGCGAACCTACTCCGGCTCTGATTCGAGCACGCTTGAAATCGGGATACGCCGACAGGATGACCGCTGGTTTGCCAACATGAGAATTCCGTCGTCATGGCTTTCGGATGGTCTGGAGGACCTGAAGATCGCCGCCATCCGAACACATGGTGGCGATGATTCGTTCGAAACGGCTCCGACACCATGTGTGCCATGGGATCTGGATCCCAAACCCGCCTACATCGATCTCGATGCATGGGACATGGACGACGAACCTTCGCTTCGCGGCGCACGCAACATCCGGTGATGTCGATATCTCTAGGAACCGAATTCCACTTCGGCAGGCAGCGTGTCGATGATGTTCTGCAGAACATCATCCGTGGAGATGCCCTCCGACTCGGCTTCGAAATTCAGGATGCAGCGATGTCTCATCGCTGGAAGCACGGCAGTCCGGATATCCTGATGCTCCAGTTGTGATCGACCGTCCCGATGAGCCCTGACCTTTCCAGCAAGTACCAGCGTCTGGGCAGCGCGTGGCGAGGCGCCCATGCGGAAGTATCGCTCGACCTGAGGATTGGCCAGAGGGCCGCCTGGATGAGTCGCCAGCACACAACGCACGGCGTAATCCTGAACCGACGCCGGAACGATCATCGATCGGATCGTTTTCTGATGCTCCAAGATGGTCTTGCCGTCGAGGACGCGCTCGATCGAGATGGCCTCGTTCGATGTCGTTCTATCGAGGATTTCACTCATCTGTTCACGAGTGGAGTAACCGACCACAAGCTTGAAGAAGAAACGGTCCAACTGCGCTTCCGGGAGTGGATAGGTGCCTTCCTGCTCGACCGGATTCTGGGTTGCCATGACGAAGAAGGGCTTGTCGAGGAGATGGGTGTCCCCACCGACCGTCACGGACTTCTCCTGCATCGCTTCAAGCAACGAGGACTGGGTCTTCGGAGTAGCCCGATTGATCTCATCGGCCAGAACGATCTGGGAGAAGATCGGACCTTTTCGGAAGGTGAATTCCCTTCCTCCATCACCTTCCACGACGATGGTGGTACCGGTCACGTCCGCGGGCATCAGGTCAGGAGTGAACTGGATTCTCGAGAAGTCGAGATGCATCGCCTCGGACAGTGTCTTGACCAGAAGCGTCTTGCCCAGACCCGGTACGCCTTCAAGCAGGACATGTCCGCCGGAAAAGAGACACGTCAAGACACCTTCGACGACCTCGTCATGGCCGACGACCGCCTTGCCGATCTCGTTTCGAAGTCGATCCCAGTCGTCCTTGAAAGTCATGTTCACTGGCTCCAGCTGGAGAAGGGGGATTCAGAAGCGGACAGCACCCTGGAAGCCGATCACTGGTGCCGGCTTGTAGTTGTCGGCATAGACGTCCTGGGATGCCGCATTGGTGGATTTGATGCGTCCATAGACGGTGGCACCCGCATAGAAGGTCAGCGAGACATCTTCAGTGGGTTCCCATGAAAGATAGAACGTGAGTGGCAGCGTCTCGGTCGTGCCCACACCATTGGGAAGCGGACCTGAATCATCAAGCCTGAAACGTTCGTAATCGAAGACGGCCGCGATACCGACATCGAGATTCTCGTTGAGTTCGTAGACGAGTTCGGCACCGGACTGATTCGCCCAACCGGTGGTCAGACGCGTATCGAAACTCAGCCGGTCGGTGATCTGCCAGTCCACGATGATGATCGGATAGAACAGGGCATCGTCCTCGAGCTGGGAACGAATACCCACACCACCACCGAGCGTCAGATTCTCGGAGAAGGTGTAGGCGAAGGCGCCGACTCCCCCGCCGATCAATCCATCGTTCCAGTCGCCACCCTCCTCGACGGCCCACATGGCCTGACCACCACCGAGAACCATCCAGTTGTCGTCGATTCGCCAGTTGAAGCCGAGATTGATCTGGGCGGTGTTGATGTTGTTGAAGGGTGCGACGACATCCTGGAACGTCCAATGGTCGAGCTGATACCGCCAACCAAGCGACATGCTGAAGCCCTTGGCCACCGGGACAGTGACCTTGCCGTCGGTATGGAAACGTCCATGAGCCAGTCGTCCGCCTTCATCGAGGCTCGACTTGAACTGCCAGGTGTAGCCGGCATCGAAGGAGAGCGAGGTATTGAACTTCATCTCCGGTTCCTGTCCGAGACCCGCGGGAGCCACATCGACAGGTGGTGTCTGGCCATCGGCTTCCTGTTGCGCGATCGATGGGATGTCGTCCGTTGTCGAATCCTGAAAACTCAGAACCGGCAGCGCCATCACTGATGGATCTGCTCCAAGGACCAATGCACTGAACATGACTGAAAGCATGGGGATCACTCCTGTGTGACTAGGACGATAGCGGATAACACCCCGATCGTGCGGGGGCTTGAATAGCTGTGTTCTATTGAACGCCTGTTGATGCGAGAGAGGACTATTCCTCGGCCTTGGCGATCTGCCAGTACTCGAGTTCCACAGGTGCCTGACGACCGAAGATGGTGACCAGAACACGGACCAGGCCACGTTCCGGAAGTACCTCGTCGACCGTTCCTTCGTAGTTCTCGAAGGGGCCTTCCTTGATCGTGACGGAATCGCCGGGGGCGAATTCCATGCGAACAGTCGGCTCTTCCTCGGGCATCTTGGAATCGTGGAGCATCTTCTCCACTTCACCCGGTGACATCGGCGTGGGACGCCCAGCAGTACCGACGAAGTCGCCGACACCAGTGGTTTCCTTGATCAGGAAGAAGACATCCTGGGGAATACGACCATCCGGCTCCAGCCGCATCTCCACGAAGATGTAGCCGGGATACAGTTTGGTCTCGGTGATTCGTTGCTTGCCGCCCTTGAGTGTGCGGGTCTTCTCGGTCGGAACCATGATTCGGCCGACACGCTGTTCCAGACCTTCGATCTGGACCTTCTTCTGAAGCGTGTCTCGAACAGCATTCTCCTTGTTGGAGGCAACACGAAGAACAAACCAGTCCATCCCCTCGCGATACATGGGCATATCGACGGCTGGATCGAATGCCTCGGCATCGACATTGTCGACTTCCTGTGACGCTACGTCATTCGTAGCCGCCGTAGCCTCGGCCGCCGCATCGTCTGCGCCGTTCGAAACAGGCTCGTCATTGGTCACCATCTGGTTCTGCTCGGACATTCAATACTCTCCTCCGCAGGCGCAGGCAAGATAATCATGCCCCCCGCGATGCCGGTATCAGGACTGGAGAACGCCAGTCACCCTGAAGATCATGGCAAAGACGACATCAACGCCCCAACAGAACAACGCGACGATGAGAGTCAGTCCAATGACCGCCATCGTTGAACGTGTCAGTTCCGCCTTGCTGGACCAGTTGACCTTCTTCATCTCACCTTCTGTGGCGATCATGAAGTCAACGGATCCAGTCTTCACACCGATCAACCAGTACCCAAGTATGCCGAATATCGCGGCCGCTACGAGGATTCCGATGACCTGGGCATAGGTCGATTCAATACCGAAATCAATTGTTTCAATCTGCTTCCAGAGCCAGATCAGACCCAGTGCAACAATGACGCCAAGGCCGATGGCCGACATCAGTCGCACCCAGTAGCCCTGCCCGGTCTTGTAGATTCCCTTGCTGCTCATATTCTGCTCCGCTCTGACTGGACCCACCCACGGGCGGGTATTCGAATCCAACACGCCGGGAGTGACTCGAACACTCAACCTGCGGATTTGGAATCCGCTGCTCTGCCAATTGAGCTACCGGCGTTCAGCCACAAGCCTCACCCCTTGCGGGGTGAGGCCATGGCGATTGTCACTTTCGCTTGATCTTGTGCAACGTGTGCTTGCGAAGACGTGGGCTGTACTTCTGGAAGCCGGCCTTGACCTTCTCGTCGATGCCACCCTTGACCCTGATGCTCGTGCGGTAGTTCAAATCACCGTTTTCCGAACACTGGAGCCAAACGTACTCTCGGTCTGTTGACTTCTTTGCCATAACCCTGAATCTCCGTCAAATCCTGTTGCTACTCGATGATCTTGGTCACAACACCCGAACCAACCGTTCGGCCACCCTCGCGGACAGCGAAGCGGAGGCCATCTTCCATGGCGATGGGCTTGTCGTGAAGATCAACCTTCATCTTGATGTTGTCACCAGGCATGCACATCTCTGCACCTACCAGCTCGAGGTCGCCGGTCACGTCAGTCGTACGGAAGTAGAACTGAGGCTTGTAACCGCTGAAGAACGGGGTGTGTCGACCGCCCTCTTCCTTGGTCAGAACATAGACCTCGGCTTCGAACTTGGTGTGAGGCGTGATGGTGCCTGGCTTGGCCAGAACCTGGCCTCGCTCGACATCTTCCTTCTCGATACCACGAAGGAGGCAGCCGACATTGTCGCCAGCCTGTGCATCCTCGAGAATCTTGTTGAACATCTCGACGCCGGTGACGGTCGTCTTCTGAGGCATTTCGGAAAGTCCAACGATCTCGACTTCCTTGCCCACTTCGACCAGGCCACGCTCGATACGACCGGTGACGACCGTACCACGACCCTTGATCGAGAAGACGTCCTCGACGGACATGAGGAAGTCCTTGTCGACTTCACGCTCTGGATCAGGGATATAGCTGTCCAGGGCTGCCATGAGCTCGTCAATCGGCTTGCAGACGTCGTCGTCCTTGCCTTCGCACTCCAATGCCTTGAGGGCGGAGCCACGAACGACCGGGATGTCATCGCCTGGGAAGTCGTACTTGGAAAGCAGCTCACGAACTTCCATTTCGACGAGCTCGAGGAGCTCTTCGTCGTCGACCATGTCGACCTTGTTCATGAAGACGACCATGCGGGGGACACCGACCTGACGGCCGAGCAGGATGTGCTCACGTGTCTGGGGCATGGGGCCGTCAGTAGCGGCTACCACGAGAATGGCGCCGTCCATCTGGGCGGCACCGGTGATCATGTTCTTTACATAGTCAGCATGACCAGGGCAATCCACATGAGCATAGTGACGGTTTTCCGTCTCGTACTCCTGGTGGCTCGTGGCAATGGTGATGCCTCGAGCCTTCTCTTCAGGGGCATTGTCGATCTCGTCAAAGGCTCGGACTTCTCCGAGTCCCTTGGCACCTTGACGTGCTGTGATCGCTGCCGTGAGTGTGGTCTTACCGTGATCGATGTGTCCGATGGTGCCCACATTTACGTGAGGCTTTGTGCGGACAAATGTTTCCTTGGCCATCGGTCTTGTCTCCGTCTATCGCCATGTCCCTGGTTCGACGTGTTGTCCAACCGGGCTTTCCTACCGAAACTGAGCGACGACCCTCTCGGGACGCCGAACTACCGGAGCAGATCACAGATCCACTCCTCTTGGACACCGTCACGGACCACCCGTTCCACCTGTCCGACAAGCCACCGACGGGACTTGAACCCGTGACCTCACCCTTACCAAGGGTGTGCTCTACCACTGAGCTACGGTGG
>DEYM01000106.1:0-8400 GCA_002364555.1 Phycisphaerales bacterium UBA3158
TCGTCGACCTCGCCTTCACCGAAGATGACATCCGAGGCGGAATAGAAGCCTTCTCCTACGGGATCAAGTCGTTGCCAGATGCAGTAGACGACATGTCGTCCTGTTCGCTCCGGAAAATCGACTTCGAATTTGTATTCATTTCCGATCAGCTGGATTTCTCCAACTTCAAGCTCCTCCATCTGCGCCCAGTTCAGGGCCGAGGAGGAGTCCCAGTCATTGGTCGTCACCCAGACTCTGAAGACACTCGGGTTGTGCACCACGGTGGCCGCCCAGGTCAATTGAGTAGGCCCGGTGGTCATTTCCGTCGCAGGCCAATCGTTTCTGGCCGCGTCATAGCATGCATACTTGTCATTGTTGCCACTGGCCAGACGGCCATCGGGTATGTACAGGTCATACGGAACGGTTCGTTGATAGTCCGGTGTACCGGGGAAGAAGTTGGCCACTTCATGCCAGTCGTACAGCGGTTGAGAGCCTCCACAGGCAACAGCATCCTGGACGGCATTCGAGTTGGGTGATTCGGGGCCTTCCAAATAGGCACTGTAGGTTCGGGAAAGGGGGTATCCCATCGATCCATGTCCAAGAGCGGTGCCGGCTGGCAGTGCCAGGGCAAGAAGAGCCATACTTTTCCATGTAGTCATTGAGTTGCTCCAAGATGCGACAGTTGAAAGAGCGATGAATTCGATGTGGTCTCTATGTAGATACGATCTGGGGGAGAGGGTTGACATGAACTCGTTGCACAATTGAGTCATTTCAAATGTTCGATGATCAACCAGAGTCCACTGAGTGCGCAGGCGGATCTCGTCCTGCGTCCGTCATAGTCGTCAATGGCGTGATGTCGCTCACACGCCGAAACAGCATGACGATCTGGACGCACATGATGTTCGTTTGAATCACCGAAGAAACCCAAGGATCTGTTTAAGAGCGTTTAACGGGAGATTTCATCGGTGGGATCTGTTTTATGACATCAGAGAGGGTCGACAACTCCCTGGAGGTTCATTCGCTAACGATCCCATGATGCAGGTATCATGTGAATATGGTTGATGAAGCTGCTGCATCGAATCGTGCCGTGGACGAGATGGACCTTATCTCCGTTTCCGGGCCAGATACCTTTGAGCGAATCAGGGTCAGTCTGAGCGCCCCGGTGACAATTGGTCGTTCCAAGGAATGTGGAATCGTTCTCAATGAGAGCAGCGTTTCACGAGAGCATGCGTCCATATCCAAGGAGGATGGCAAGGTCCTCATTCGAGACAATGAGTCACGAGCGGGTATTGCCGTCAACATGATGTTCCTTGAGAAAGGCGACTCCCAGGAGATCTTCGACAGGGATCTGTTGACGATCGGACCATGGAAGATCCTTGTCCGGCTCGGATCGGAAAACAGCGATGCGACGGCTGCCCAGGTGGCAGGTGCTGACGATGCGACGAGTCAACCGGCGTCGGAGGAACCCAGGAAGACCTCATCCAAGGATAAGGACAAGGACAAGGATTCCATCTACGCGACGCGTGCCAGCATCTTCATCCGACTCCAGGCCGATGGATCGATGGATCGTGAGCTTGGCTGGCAGGAGTTCACCGAGAAATATGCTCGAGTCATCGCCGGCTTCGCGAGGAATGCCGGGCTTCGTGCCCAGGATGCAGATGATGTTCTGCAGGATGTGTTGCTCGGCTTCTTCCGGGTTTCGGAGCAGTTCGAATACGATCCGGACAAAGGCCGTTTTCGCGGGTATCTCAAGAGAGTCACCTTGAATGCCATCAGGGCACGTCATCGTCGCAAACGACCCAGCACCTTCATCAAGGATGATTACGATCCACCGGCGGAGATGCCTGATGTCGATGCCGCCTGGGATCGTCAGTGGACGGAACAACTCCTCCAGCGAGCCATGACCGAGGTGCGCGGCACTGTTGAGGATCGGACATGGAAGGCCTTCGAGCTCTACGGTGTTCGAGGCGTACCCGCTGAACAGGTCGCCGAACGTCTGGACATGACGCCGGCGGCCATTCGTCATGCCAAGATGCGATTGGTCAAGCAGGTCCGTGAGATCGTCGATCAATTGCGGGATGAAGAGGGTTGAATCAAGTCTTGCGCACCTTGTCGCAACTGGTCTGACGGAAGGCTCTTCGAGGTGGCTTGATCTGTGCAAGGATGATGGCGAAGAACATGATCCCGCAACCGGCGAACTGCATGGGTGACAATTCCTCATTCAGCATGAGCCATCCAGCCAGAACGGCGAAGACGGATTCCATGCTGATCAGGATCGCCGCATGGGCTGGTGGCGCGTCCTGTTGCGCAGCTGCCTGCAGCAGGAACGCCAGGCCGGAAGCAATGAGCCCGCTGTAGAGCAGTGGCCACTTGCACTGAAGAATGTTCTCAAGCACGAATGGTTCGAAGAAGGGCGTGATAGCCAGGCAAAGCAGTCCTGCCCCGGCGAGTTGAATGACGGTCAGCAGCAACACGTCGACCTTTTGCGCCAGCCAGCCCACGAAGAGGATCTGACCAGCCCATGCGATGGCCGAGAGGAGAATCAGGAGATCTCCAACATTGACCGATGGTCTTCCGGCGACGGTGAGCATGAACAATCCGATGACCGCGATGACGGTCGCCAGCCAGGTGAGCCCTCTGACGCGATAGCCGATGAATAGTCCCAGTACTGGAGTGAAGATGACATAGAGCCCGGTGATGAATCCAGCGGTGCCGGCCTCCGTGGTGACCAATCCCACCTGCTGAAGCCATGTGCCCAGGAACACCATGGCGATCACCCCGAGGAGCATCGGCCACAGTTTTCTCCATCCGGGAAATTCGGATTTCGGCGTTGATCTTCGCAAGAGGAGAAAGGGCAACAGGAAGACCGCTCCCAGCAGCAGCCGAATCGTGATGAACGTCATCGGCCCGATGAGGTCCATGGGCAGCTTCTGTGCAATGAAGCCAGAGCCCCAGATGATTGCAAGAATCAGGAGGAGTACATCTGCCTTGACTATCTTGGAGCGACTGGTCACGTGTTGGCTGGATCCTCGATTGTTGGGTGATTTGCCATGCTGGACGCATTGTGCTGTTAGTCTGCGACAATGCTACCTATCTTGGCGATGCAGATCTGGTCTCTGGAATTGTGGGAGGTCGGCACCCTTCTGGCGATCGGAGTGGCGGCTGGCTTCACGGGTGGTCTACTGGGCATCGGAGGGGCTGTCGTCACCATTCCGGCGATCTCCCTGCTGATCGGCCGTGATATCCACCTTGCCCAGGCTGCGGCCATGAATGTGACGTTCTTCGTGGCGCTCCCATCGGCCATACGGCATCATCGGGCAGGCGCTCTGAACACCTCCTTGCTCAAGATAGCCGCCCCCATGGCGGTAGTGGCGATCATAGGTGGCGTCTTCGTGAGCAACATCACCCCCAATGAGATCATGAAATTCATCTTCGGCCTCTTTCTGGTCTACGTGATCTTCCAGAACATCCGAAAACTGATGGGTGGTCGCAGCTTGATCCGCACGTTCATCCCCTTCGACATCCAGTTCCTCCAGTCATCGAAGTCGAGCTCGCCGGTCGACGCGGAAACCGAATCGAAGTCTGGTCCGACAGAGGTCGGCAAATCACGTGGATTGCTGCTTGGGGGAATCGCCGGTGGTGGTGCGGGCATACTGGGGATCGGTGGTGGCCTGCTGACGGTTCCGTTGGCCGAGCTACTGTGCAAGTTGAGGCTTCAGGAAGCCATCGCGACTTCCGCGGCCATCATGTGCTTCACGTCGATCATCGGAGCCATCACCAAGGATCTGACCTTTTCCAGCATTCCGTTCTACGACGCCTCGGGAAATGCACACTACATGCCGTGGTACGAGCCGATTCGGTACGCCATCTGGCTGATACCGACGTGCATCTTCGGCAGCTGGTTCGGGGCCAAGCTCACGCACCGTCTTCCGTTGAAGATGATCAGGATCATCTTCATATGCATTCTGGCAGCTGGAGCTGCCAAGATGCTCATCCCCTGAGAAGTTCATTCCGGGGCAACGGTCACATCCACCACGATCGGCAGATGGTCGGACGCCTCTTGGGTGATACCCGGTTCGAGATCACCGGCCTGGTCGGGATCAAGGTCGGATGTATCGAGGATGAAGCTGGCCGTCTGCTTCAGATCGCCGCCGATCAGTACATAGTCGAGCTTGCCGGGCGTGAAGGAGGAGTCGGAGTCGTACCATGTGTAGGCGTCACGACCATCGAGATGAAGAGGGCTGGCGTCCTGCAGAGGCCCCGAGGCATGCGGGCCCAGAAGACGTTGTCCGTCGAGCCGCAGGATATCCAGCGGAAGTGGACTGGCGACGAGATTGAAATCGCCCCCAATCAGGAGTCCATCGGGTCGATGAGTCCGAGCGGCCGTCTCTATGGCCTCTCGAATCGAAAGTGTCTCGCTGATTCGTGCAAGATCCTCCGGGCCATTGAGCCCTCCGCAGCATTTCAGATGGATCGATACGGCCAGTGTCTTCTGATCCGCTCCAAGATCGATCAGCAACGCGGCGGCCCGAATGGATCTGTCTGCGTCATCGGATCGTGTGACATGCTTGAATTCAGCGACATGTGCCGCTGGAAGTCTGGTCGCCACTGCGCTGCGAAGATTCCCCGTGTTTCGATTGACGCTCAGGGTCCATTCATCTCCATCGTGAATGCTCTGGAGAAACTGCTTCAGTTCATCGATCGACTGGGTGTTCTCGATCTCCTGAAGAAGAAGGATGTCCGGCCTGAGGGAGTGCAGGATCGATCGCACCTGATCGGGACGTTTCAGCATTCCTCCATATTCGATGTTCCAGCTGACTACCCGTATGGAATCAATCCGCTTGGTGGGGACAGAGGCTCCCGGGACGCGAGGACTGCCTGCATCCGGCAAGGTGATCATGTGTTCGAAGGTCTTGTTCGACTCGGGCCGGATAACGACTCGCAGCTGCCGCTGGCCATGCGGCAGGTTGGCTCGATCTATTCGAATCTCATGACGTCTGGATGCTGTGGACGGTGCCAGTACGAATCCATACTTGTAGGGCGTCTCCTTGAGGCGAAAGCCGTTGCTGTTCCAGCTGGCTGCCGTGACCCCACCGCGTCTGCGCCCCTTGGCGGCAGGACTCAGCTCGAAAACCAGATCACAGCCACCGAGGTCGTCAATTCGACAACCAGTGTCGATGTCCTCATCGAGATCGAGTCCGATCATCAGAGGTTCATCAAGTTGCTGGAAGACGCTGGGGGGACCTGGTTGTTGAAGAAACAAAGAGATCGAATTCGCGTCGGCATGACTCTGGATGGACCAGGCGTCTCGATTGCTGGAAGGCTGCCAGTCGTTGAACTGTCCGTCGATGACTGGTGAAGAAGGCATGATCGAAATCAGCCAGATCAGGCAGGAGGTGAATGGCATTCTTGATGTCCGTATCTTCTAGAGGTTGATCACTCGACTTCACGTTCACGTTTTCGGGGTTCGGCAGCGCATTGCCAGATCTCAAGTTGAACCTTGTAGACTTCCACATCGATCTCTTCGTCGATCGCGAGCATGTCGGGACCTTGGATGCGAATCCAGCCTTCGACATCCTCCGGACCGACACCAGCGTTGGCGGCGGCAACCACCAGCTCATTTCGAGCCCATGAATCAACCTGGTGAAATCGGAGCTCAGTGGCACTCACGGTCATCAGGAGCTGGCCATCAGGTCGATCGATGCGACGATTACGAACCGATCCATCCGAGCGGAGCATGCTGGGCCCTGGTAGTCGGACCGTGTCACTGCCCCGAAGCGGCTCGATGGTCTCTCCGACGGCCAGATCGCGAGTGGATGTACACCCCGTGAGAGCGGCTGAAAGCATCAAGGTCGACAGGCAGATGATCAAGGTCTTGGTATTCATGGGTGTCCAGTATAGCTGGGGCGACAATGGGCTCTTGCCTATGAAGTACACTCCTCGCCAGATTGAAAAGGAGATCATCATGTTCTTTCGATATCCCATACTTGCCGGTCTGATACTCGTTTGCGGAGGCTTGTCGGCCTGCCAAACCAGGCAGAGCGTCATTCCCGAGCCGCTCGAGTCGGTGACTCAGGGCATGGATTATCTGGGCACATGGGCTCTGAACGATACCGACAACCAGCTCTTCAACATCGTCGTGAGACCCGACAGGACGGTCGTGAGCAACTGGTCAAAGGGGGCCCGGGGTGCTCAAGGTGAACGAGGCTCCTGGAAACGCACCGGTACTCGACTGGTCATCTCATACAAGGACGGCTGGACGGACGTCCTCTCGCCATCGCGATATGGAATATCAAGGCAGTCGTATCGTCCCGGAACCGGTGTCGATGGTACGCCCAGCAGCTTCGGATCCGCGGTTCGGGTCACCGACCCGCTTGCCAATTTCTGCGGTGTGTTCCAGGTGGGGGAGGATGGGGAGTTCGTCTCGCTTCTCTCCAGTGGACTGGCGTACAAATCGGATGCCGCCTCGAACATGCTTGCTGCGAAGATCGATCTTGTACCAGGTACATGGACTCTGAAGGACAACTCGGCCATGATTTCATGGTCGGATCAGTCGGTTCAACGCGTGTCATGGCAACGCGGCGTGTATGTACTTGAATCCGAGCCGGCCGGTACGGTGCCCTCGAGGATGCTCCTGCCAGTCGACGGTCTCTCCTATGGAGGAAGGCGATGACCATCAGGGCATCGATCTCGATTTCCAATGACTGATTTCTTCCCGGACATCCCCAGCATTCCCTTCGAGGGCAGTGATTCCACGAATCCTCTCAGCTTCAGGCATTACGATGCCGAGGCGGTCGTCGAAGGTCGGACCATGCGGGACCATCTACGATTCGCCTGCGCCTTCTGGCATACGATGCGGAACGATCTCTCCGACCCATTCGGATCAGGAACCGCAGTCATGCCATGGGACGATGGTTCGTCCTCCATTGAGAACATCGAACGACGAATCAACGCGTTCTTCGAGTTTCTCGACAAGATGAGCATCGACCACTACTGCTTTCACGATCGAGACGTCGCGCCGGAAGCCGATACGATCGATGAAACGAACAGGATTCTGGACCAGGCGGTCGGGATTCTCGAACGTCGGCAGGATGAACTTGGCAAGCAACTCCTCTGGGGAACGGCCTGTCTGTTCGATCACCCACGATATGTGCACGGTGCCGCGACATCGACATCGGTCGACGTCTTCGCGCACGCCGCCGGTCAGGTGCGAAGAGCCATCGATGCAACCCATCATCTCGGCGGTGCGGGCTACGTGTTCTGGGGAGGTCGGGAAGGCTACAGCTCCCTGATCAACACGGACATGCCCAGGGAACGGGCCCAGTTGGCCAGGTTCCTCGAGATGGCCGTCGATTACCGAAGGCGCATCGGTTTCGAAGGTCGGTTCTACATCGAGCCAAAGCCCAAGGAGCCAACTACCCATCAATACGATTTCGATGTGGCGACCTGTCTGAACTTTCTCCGGGAGTTCGATCTGCTCGATGAGTTCATGTTGAACATCGAGACGAATCATGCCACGTTGGCAGCTCATTCAATGGAACATGAATTGAGATCCGCTGCGGCCGCCGGCGTGCTCGGATCCATCGATGCGAACATGGGGCATCCCCATCTTGGATGGGATACCGATCATTTTCCGACGGATCTGGCCCTGGCCGTGAGAGTCATGAAAGTCGTTCTGGAGCTTGATGGACTTGGGCAAGGTGGCCTGAACTTCGATGCGAAGAGACGTCGGGGCTCCTTTGAGCCGGTCGATCTCTTCCATGCCCACATCGCCGGCATGGACACGTTCGCAAGAGGCCTCAAGATCGCAGCCGCCATTCGTTCGGACCGTCGACTCGACGATGCCATCCAGTCCCGCTACAGGAGTTGGGATTCCAAGCTGGGCGACAGCATTCAATCGGGTCAATGCACACTCGAGGATCTCGAGCGGCACGCATCCCAAATCGGCGAGCCGATCATGGAATCCGGTCGCGAGGAGATGCTCGCATCCATCTTCAACGATTTTCTCCGGTGATCGATCATGGCCTCACATGATGATGTTCTGAATGCATTTGTTCCGCTTGGTTCATGGCCCTCGCCCGTCCGGGAGCTGTCGAAAATCCGATCGGATCTCTGGATCAAGGACGATGGCGACATCCATTCGAGCTATGGCGGCAACAAGGTCAGGAAGCTCGAGTATCTACTCGCTGGATGCGAGAAGGAAATAGTCACATTCGGTGCCATGGGCTCGCATCATGCGCTGGCGACGGCCGTTCATGGAACATCCCTTGGGCATCAGGTGTCGGTGGTCACCCACCCGCGGCATTATTCGGTTCATGCGGAACAAGTGCTGCTTGCGACGATGTCGATGGCCAGCATGCATCCGTGTGATTCACACGAGTCGGCTCACGAACAGCTTCGAGTTCTGGGAGAAGATCGAAC
>DEYM01000106.1:8788-11533 GCA_002364555.1 Phycisphaerales bacterium UBA3158
GCGGCCATCGAGCTTGGGGAGCAGGTGAAGCGGGGGGAACTGCCGGCACCACGAAGAATCTATGTCGCGGCCGGTACTGCGGGCACACTGGCAGGTCTGGCCGTCGGCCTGCCGATGGCCGGTCTCGACACCACGGTTATCGGTGTCAGAGTGGTTCCCGAGGCCTGGTTGACCATGTCCGATGTCGAGTCCCTCTGTCGACAGACGGCGGATCTTCTGCATGTCGAGCCGGGTCCCTGGCAACTTGATGATCGGTGGTTGGGTGAAGGCTATTCCGTTGAAACCGACTCGGGAAGAGAGGCCGTGAAGAAGGCCGGTGAGTGGAATCTCAATCTCGAGACCTGCTACACGGGCAAGGCCATGGCCGCCGCCATGCACGACTCGGGTGGACCGGATCTCTTCTGGCAGACCCACAATCAGGCCTCGATAGAAAGCCTGGTGCCCTCCAGAGCATGTCTGGATGCGGAAATATGGCGATGGGACGACGTATCCAAACGTTGATGCGCGTTCCTTCTCGAGATTGCTTGGAGATGATCATGGTGTCTCCTATAGTGGCTTATTGCCGTCGATGGAGGCGGATCAACAAGAAGAAAATGGAGTAAACGGATGATCTTCAACCACCTCGCATGTGCTGCAACGATCGGTCTCATGAGTGCATCGCTCTCGGCGATGCCCTGGGAGGTGGTCCCAACGGACTACACCCGAATGGTTGATGGTCAGGAAGTCCCTCTTTCCATGGATGTCTCGCGAATCGCCTGTTTCCAGAGCGGCATCGTCTCCCCCACGACAGCGGGCCGCTCACTTGCCTCCCATGGATTGAACAAGGACACGATCGTGCCCAGCAGTTCCAGTGGCTGGATGTACGCGGAATTCATCAATGGGCAGACTGTTCAATCAGTGGCGGAATCCGTCCTCAGTATCGCCCAATCGGGTGATGTCGATTTCGCATCCCCCGTCTTTCTATCGGGAACGCAGTCGCTGCCCTGGATCGTGACACGAGACATCATCGTCTCCGTTGATCCCGCACTGACGATCGGTGCTCGAGCTGATCTTCTCGCTTCCATTCCCGGTGGCGTCATCGAGGAACAACTCGGCGGGATGGATGGCGTCATGCTGATCGAAACGGATCTGACCAACGCCTTCGAGGTTCTCAAGCTCGTCAAGAGTCTTGAGTCCCGACCCGAGATCAGATTCGCCCAGACGGATGCCATCTGGTGGGCGATGCCGCAGGGAAATGTCCCCAACGATCCACTGTGGCCCCAGATGTGGGGACATGAGCAGGCGAGCGATCAGGACATGGATGCTCTGGGGGCGTGGGCTGTGACCACGGGAGCTCCGGACATTCTGGTGGCGGTCTTCGACGACGGCCTTGATCAGGATCATCCGGACATGAATCAGATGCCGGGCTACAACTTCACCGGTTCGGGCAATGATGGGGATCACGAGGACGAATGCGATGGCCATGGGACCTGTGTCGCCAGCTGCGTATCCAGCAGGTTGGACAACGGTATCGGGACAGTCGGCATCGCCCCTTCCTGTCGAACGGTCGGAATGAAGATTTTCAATTCAGTCAGCTTCTTCGGATTCTGTCTGGGCTTTCTGGAATCACAGGATTCCTGGACTGTCGCTGGGCTCAATCAGGCCGTTGCGATCAACGCCAAGGTGACCAATTCCAGCTGGGGTGGTGGAGCGGCTTCGACTGTGGTCAATGCCGCATTCGATTCATCCCGCGCAGCCGGCGTTCTCCATGTCGCTGCGGCAGGTAACGACGGAACCACGACGATCAGCTGGCCAGCCAGTCATGGGAGTCTTCTGGCTGTCTCCGCCTTGTCATCCAGCGGTAACCTCGCCTCCTTCAGCACGAGTGGCATCGGTCTCTTCTGCAGTGCGCCAGGTGAGGGAATCTGGTGTGCGGATGCCGTGGGTGCGGACGGGTTCGGAACCGGTGACACCACTCAGATCGACGGTACCTCCTTCGCATCTCCCTATGTTGCCGGTGTGGCGGCACTCGTCTTCTCCATGGATCCTGCACTGGGTCCGGACCAGGTAGAGGCGATTCTGTCGGAGACAGCGGTTGACAGAGGTGCGGCCGGTTACGACACGCAGTACGGATGGGGTTTCGTCAATGCCCAGGCCGCCGTCGAGGCAGTCGATGTGGAGACGCCCTGCGAGGGCGACTTCGACGGCAATGATTCTGTCGATGTCAACGACATCCTCTCCTTGATCTCAGCCTTCGGTCCTTGTCAGGATTGCACTGAGGATCTCGATGGAAACGGGGCCGTCGACGTGAACGATCTTCTGGCTCTCATATCCAGCTATGGGCCATGCGAATAGCTCGAAAGATCCGGCCGGAGGTCGTCATTTCCAGTTCTTGAGTTTGCTGGTCTTGCCGATTCCCGGATTGAACGAGTTCGTCGGATCGAGCGATCGGTAGAAGGTCCTGAGCGTCTTGTCCGCGCAGTATTCATGGCCCACGTTGTGCTCGGCGGGATACTTCGCGCCGCGTTCGTCGAACGTAGCCAGCAGCTTGTCCTTGATGGCCTTGGCATCCACGCCTTTCTTGACGATGTAGTTCTGATGAAGCACATGGCAGAAGAGATGGCCGTAGTAGAGTTTCACTTCCAGAAGATCGTCGATTTCGGGGGGTAGCTGCTCGAACCACTTCATTTCGTTCCTGGGGAAGGCGATGTCCATCGTCATCATCGCTCCGTACTTCTTGCGATTGAGCGCATGGCACCGACCGAT
>DEYM01000106.1:11922-16842 GCA_002364555.1 Phycisphaerales bacterium UBA3158
GTGCACTCGAAATAGCCACCTTCAACGGTCGAGAAGAGAGTGTCGAGGTAGGTCCTGGCTTCGTCGACGCCACCATCGGCCATTTCGATGACCCAGTGATGCTCATATCTGTCCCGATACTCCTCCATCCGCCGGGGAAGATGATTCGGCCAGCACATGCTGAGAAACTGCATCAGATAGTCCGTGAACTTGTCCGGTGTGAACCAGAGCTTCTTGGCAATCCGATCGGCCCATCTTCTCAGAGCGAAGAGCTTGGGTATGAAATTCGATCCAAGCTTGTCTATGACGACGAAGGTGTCCTTTCCATACTTCTTCGTGGCGTCGTAGCACTCGCGATGGATGTACTCGCCGGATACGGGGAGATTCGAGAACGTCGAGAGGATGTCCCGTCGAATGGTCTCGAATACATCGGGATCGTTGCTCCCGACGTAGAACACCTGCTGCTGGCTCGGTATGGGAAAGGTATCCAGCCTGACCGCGAAGACGGCCAGTTTCCCGGCGCACCCGGAGGACTCGTGCAGTCGCCTTCCATCGGCATTGAATCTGGCGGGCTCATGCGAGTCCACCTCGCGTACGCGTTGCGAGTATTCGTTGTCGGACGCGAGCTTATCTGGAAATTGGATGTCATCACGACCGTACTGCCGACCTTCGAGCGTGCGGATCATCATCTCCGGCGTGTCGCCCAGTTCGATGCCGAGCTCGTTCACCAGTTCGAGATTGCCGTCCTCATCTATCTGGGCGAACAGCGACAGCTCGGTGTAGGCGGGGCCCCTCTGCACGAGTGCGCCACCCGAGTTGTTGCATATGCCACCGACGATGGATGCGCCGATGCATGATGATCCGATGACCGAATGAGGCTCCCGATCGTACGGCGCCAGCTTTTCCTCCAGACCGAACAGGGTGCTTCCTGGAAACCCGATGATCTGCTTTCCGTCATCGATGATGTGTATGGCATCGATCCGCATCGTGTTGATGACGACGACCTCGCGATCGTAGTCGTCGCCACTGGGAGTCGATCCGCCTGTCAGGCCCGTGTTGGCGGCCTGCATCACGACGATGACGTCATGCTCCACGCAGGCGACCAGCGATTCCCACAACTCCGTCAGAGTCCCGGGCTTGATGACCGCGATGGCCGAGCCGGATCCGAATCTCCAGCCGGTGCAGTACGGGGCCTGTCTGTCAGGGTCGGTGATCAGATACCGCTCGCCCACGGTCGTACGCAAATTGGCAACAAGAGAATCTGAATCGGGAATGGATGGCATGTCGGATCCTGATACGTGCCTGGTGATCTCTAGAATCATGGTTGACTTTGGACGAGGTTTCGGGCCTGCCTTCATAGTAGCACTCTTGTTTGAGACGGCCTCCCGATCGAACCTTCTCGCTGATGAAAAGAAGTGAGGCGCCGCATCGTGTAATCATGCGCCGCCTCGATGGCGACCGATTCGGGTCGCCTTACATGGATTTTTCAAACCGTCCGGGATCAGCCGGCCCTTGATTCGATGGATGGCGGTTGAATCAGGGAGGTGGCCGGGGCGGCGTCCTCCAACTTGGACGAGACCGGTCCGAGACGATCGAATCGCTTGAGCCAGATTCTCGGGATCTTGGTGATCGATCCCATCTCCTCGGGGCCCTTGGTATCGGTGATGGCTACCTGCTCGGCATCCTCGTAGACGAGCAGTCCGACCGTATGCATCACGGGCAGTGGTCTTCGCGCGTACTCGATCATGTCCTCCGGATCCTGCCAGCCCGATCCACCATCGGACTCCGCATCGATCCAGAACACCGACACCATTTCCCATTGGCTGTCGGTGAATCCCTCGAGTTGAAAAGCATCTCGCTGATCTCTGCCTCTTGGGTCGTTGATTGTTCTTTTTGGCTCCGCCATGTTGAACCTCCGATGGAAAGTGTTCCGAAGAGGTTCATCCCATGGCGCATTGACAGCAGGGCACCAGAATCAATTTCTCCGGACTTCGATGATGGTTCTGCGATCAGACGATCTGCCGCAGTATGTTCCGTTTGTTCTATCGATAGATACGCAGCCAACCACCAGCTCGGTTCGGATATTGCCGCCGAAAGCATGGATACCTGTTGGAATGACCCTCATGGCCCGCTCAGGAGGTGTATTACATGCCCTCGGAGGAGCCCAGGCCTGTATCCGCCGCTGGTGGCTTATCGATCGCCGATTCCTTGCCACCTGGTGCATCCTTGTTTTCGATGCCACTGAGGTTGGTGACCACCACTCCCAGAACGATAAGGGCGATTCCACCGATCTTGGCGGCGTTCATCGTGTCCTTGTAGATGTACCAGCTGAAGAACGCGATCAGCGCCGTTCCGAGTCCGCCCCAGATGGCGTACATCGAACCAAGCTGCAGATATTTCAAGGCCTGGATCATGAACCAGAAGCAGATGATGTAGAAGACCACGACCAGGATGGTGGGAACGATGTTGCGAAGCCCGTTCATCTGCTTGAGCAGGAGTGCCGCCGCGACTTCGAAGAGGATTGCCAGTAACAGATAAATCCAACCCATGTGCCTATCTCCTACATGTGCCTGTCGACCATGTGTCAGGAAATACTATTCGACATCAGGTGGGCCTGTCAGTCTTGAGTCCCTGTTTCAGAAGAAACTTCCGGCAGGTTTGGAACCGGAATCACCATGATGGGGCGGATGATGGTGAGGTGGTCCGTTGCGACGACCCGGTGGGGGATGGGGCGGGTTCTCTATGCCGTTTTCGAGCAGGAATAGACGCATGGCGTCTTCCTCCTCGCGATCAAGTCTGCCATCCTTGTCCAGGTCGAACCTCTGGTGGAGTTCCCTGGAACGTTCTCTCCGGGATCGATGCTGCTGCTTGGCGAATTCACGAGCCGCACGGCGTTCCATCTTGTCCAGCTCCCCGTTTCCATCGAGATCGAATTTCTTGATGACATCATCCGAGAAGGTTCGATGCTCACGTGGTCCACGACGATCCGGCCGACCCATTATCTGTTCCGCGAGACGCCGCCTCTGGGGTGGACTCAGGAGCTCCACAAGTCCCAGATGGTTTTCCATGCGAACCCTGTGGAGCTCGGATTGGAGTTCGATGTCTTCGTTGGCAATTGTCCTGAGCCTGTTTATGTCGGGTGTCTCGCTGGCGAGAATCTCCATCATGACGTCGTGATTCATCCTCAACTGTTCACGAATGAAGCCGGTCTCCTCCTGGTCTGATTTTCGCAGATATTGGAAGGCGTCCGCCTGGCGGTTGTCGAGTTCGAGTCTCTCAACGACATCCTTGATGATGGCAGTCTCAACGATCTCGGCCTTCTTGACGGAGGTCCGCCAGGTCATCGCCCCAATGATGAAGAACACGTTGAATATCAGCGAGAGACCAAGTATGAAAACGAGAATCGATCTGTTCATTGTTGTTCATCCTTTGACCATTCTCGAGTACCCGAGAGAGTTGCGAGAATGATCGACTCGAGATCCTGGGAGTCCGTATCGAGCAGATCGAACGTCACCGCCGCTATGAAGTTGTTGGTGGCCTCGTTTGTGGCGGGAGCGGCGGATTGTCCAAAGGTGAAACCAATGGCTGCCACGACGATGGCGGCGGCGGCCGCCGTGGCCTGGAGACCGATCGAGCCGATCACGTACCGTCTGCCTCGATCAGTTCGTGTATTTCGAAGGTGCTCAAGTGTCGAGGCATGAAGTGATTTCAGAGTCTTCGAGGAGACGTTCATCTGCTCGATCGGAGTTTCGTCGCGGAGGAACGAGAGCAGTTCCCTTGCCGCGGGATCTTCGGAGAGCAGACCCTCCAGGGCATCGTCTTCGGGGCACCCGGCATCGAACCATGCAGCCAGGGTCATCTCGTCGATCTTGACGAGATGGCTCCGTTGTCTCCTGTTGGCCCAGAGAGCCTTCAATCTGTCATCTGCATCTGCCATTATTCGGCTCCGATTACTGTTCTATACGGGTTCTTCGATCGGATCATCCCGATGAGTTGATATCTGGATCATTCTTTGTTTCAACAGAAAAGTGCTTTCTGAGACGTTCAAGGGCCTTGTGCTTGGTGCTTCTGATGGTCTGATCCGTTACGCCGACCAATTCGGCGGCTTCCGCTATGGTCATTCCATCTTCAAATAGAAGTGATAGCACCAGCTTCTGTCGGCCGGTCAGGAGTTGTAAGGGGATATCGAGCAGAGGGTTGGGCGGTTGTGTGTCTGGGCGGGCCTCGACTATGTCCTCAAGCAATGACAGGCTCGGCCTTTTTCTTCTCAAAGCGTCGATGGTGGTGCTTCTCGTGACGAGTGTAAGCCATGTCGACAAGGCCGCTTTTTCAGGATCGAAGCTCCTGAGCAACTTGAAGTCATTTCGAATGAGCTTCAGATACACCGCCTGGGTCAGATCGTCGATTTCGATTTCCGCGGGTATCCGTCCAGTGCCGATGGTCCGCTTGATGGCCGAAACGACAAGGCCTGCCGTGCCTGATATGAATGTCTCCCAGGCAGCTGAATCACCATGAATACAGGCTTCAATGTCGATTTTTGGTGTCCTGAGGTTTAAAAATTCGAGGGAGGTTGCATGATGGGGATGAATTCGGCTGCAAGAGCGTAAGGTATCTCGATACGACTCGATCCTAGAAAGTAGATGTCAGGAGAATCAAGTCATGGTGTTTTCATCAATCGTGAATCAAGATCGCAACAACGTCGGTGGCGGCCTTTTTAATCGGCTCCTGATTCTCATTGTCGGCATTCTGTTTGTCGGTTGCATCGCGAATGCCCAGGATTCAACAGAGTCGGAGTCCGCTCCATCCGGAGATCGTTCCGTTCAGGAGGATCCGGAGTCGCAAGGCGGACAAGGTAGATCCGGTCGTGGTGGACGCGGCGAGGGTGAATTCAGGGGATCTCGCGATGGCGATGGTCCTCGAGGTGGACGAGGTGGCCGAGGC
>DEYM01000106.1:17179-61514 GCA_002364555.1 Phycisphaerales bacterium UBA3158
GGACGAGGTGGCCGAGGCCGCGGCCCAGACGGGGGCAACGGTTTTCCAGCTGGTGGGCCTGATCAGGGTCGTGGTGATCGTCCCGAGGGACCTGGCGGTGGAATAGTTATAACTCGTGGTCTGGGCATCATGGGTACGCCCGAAGGACTCTTCACACCGGATTACATGACTCGTGATGTTCCAATGGTCATTGCTGAGCTTCAGCTTGCCGATGATCAGCGTTCCATCATCGAGGAATTGTTCAATGTCTACGACTCGTCGTTTCGTGAAGCGCTCGACACCTTGAGAGAAGGGACCGAGCAGGTTCGCGAAGCATACGAGCCCGACCCGACGATTGATGAGAGACTCCTGAATCTGCGAGAGCAGATGCGTGGCATGAGGCAGGAGATGCGACAGGCTCGAGAGGCCTTTGGCAGAGATCGTCGGGAGGGTGGTCCCGACCAGGATTCCTCCGGACGAGCTAATGACCAGAATCAAGAGGCTCTTGGTGAAGAAGCCGAACAGGCGTCACGTGAGCAGAGACGTGAACAGGCAGAGGCCATGAGGGCGGAATTCCGTGAACGTTTCTCTGTTCTCAGAGATGACATGCGGTCGATGCAGCAGGCCCAGATCCAGACTGAACAGATGCAGGCCATGTTCGACCAGCGAATGAAGATGATTCGCGACTTCGCCGGGTCAAAGAGGCAGCTCCGTGAGTCGGTCGAATCAGGAATCAGATCGCTTCTGCTTGAAAATCAGATTGAGGACTGGGAGACCATCGAGCGAACGCTGAGACGAAAGCGATTGCTTTCGAGAGGCCGTCTGTCAGGCGAATCCACGGATCTGATCGAGATACTCGATCGAATCGACATGGCTGAATCGAATGATTCAGTTGAGATGGACACGCTGGTGGACGCCTATGAAATAGATATCGACCAGGCGCTCAGGCAGAGAGAGAACTTCGATTACACGACTGGCCTCGACTTGATGGATCAGCTTCGAAAATGGGATTTTGATGTCGCCCTTACAAGCATTCGCAAGGGTCTCTTGACTCAGGAGTCGATCCGGGATCTCAACGACCAGTACATCGAAGCGATTTTCCTTGTTCTACCGCCACTGGAACGTGATGAGTTTCGAACGCAATCCTTGATGGAGGGGTATTCGAGGATTTACCGGCCCACACGCGTTGAACGCATGCTCGTGAACGCGATGGAGATAGAGGATCTTGATCCCGATGTCCTGGAGGCTGTCGCAGAGCTCATGCAGGGACATGGCGACGAGATCGCCATTGCCAATGACGACCTGCTGATCATCTTCAGGCAGGAGGATTCCAATCGTGTGTTCGCCAGGTCATCGAGGCGCATCAACCGGATGCAGGGTATCGATAGTGAGGACGAGCAGTTCGATCCGGTTCGCGAGGCGTTCGAGGCCAGAGGGGACATCGATGATCGATACATGACCTCACTGGAATCGTTGCTCACTCCCGAGCAGTTCGAAACCATTGCCGGTCGTCAGGGCCGTCAGGGCCGCCAGGGTCGTGAGGGGGAGCGTCAACGTGGAAGAGGCGACCGTGATCGAGGAGACTCATCCCAGGCTCGAGAACAGTTCATGAAGCAGTTCGATCGCAATGGGGATGGCCAGCTCGACGATGAGGAACGGAACGCCATGCGGGAACAGTTCAGGCAACGGCGTGATGGTGGAGGCCGCCCTCAGCGGTCTCTGCCGGGCGAAGTCTGATCAGCCATCGCTATTGAGTATTTTCCGATTCATGTTCATCAAGTGATTCACCGGCAGCCAGCAAGGCATTCGTCGTTGCCGGAAAGCCCGCATACGCAACCATCATTCGAATGACCTCGAGGACCTCGTCTCGAGAGGCGCCGCAGTTGATGGCTCCTCGAACATGCACCTTGATCTGATTGGTGGGATAGCCCATGCAGGACAATGCCGCCAAGGCGAGGAGTTCCCTCGTCTTGTCATCGAGCACCTTGTTCTCGTAGATGTTTCCAAAGGCCCACTCGACATTGATCTTGTAATACTCGGGAGACACCTTCTTGATGGCCTCGACGTATTCCTTCGCATGAGGCCCGAAATGCCTCTTCATGTTGCGAAGGCCTTCGAGTTCTTCCTGTCTTTCGGTGGTCATGGAATCGTTTCCTTTGGATGTACCCGTGTTTGCTGGCCTCAGAAACTGGGCCAGAATGAAATGACGCTGAGGTTTCCTGTACCTGCCAATGCAAAGAAGGCCGCGATGCCGGCTATGACGAGATTCTTCTGGGCACTGGTGACGTTGCCGACACGATTCAATACAAGTGCCTGATCGAGGACCTTGCCGGTTGGCGTCTGGAGATCCCTGCTGGAGAGCTTCCTGGCAGCCTCTTCCGGAATGCCGGCCAGCTTGTTGTGGACGATGGCGCCTCCGATGCAGAAGAAGAACAGGAAGAGAGCGCCTGCCCTGCCATAGATTCCAACCATCACCATGATGCTGCTGATAGCCATTCCCGCTACGGAAACAGTAGTGAAGAAACCCTGTCCGAAGGGAAACAGGAGTCCGGTTGTCTCCACAGTCGTCTGCCAGTCCTTCAGAAGACCAGGTAGTGGCCAGAGGAAAATCCATGCAAACATGATTCTGAGTGTCAGAAGCCCGATGTCCCCCAGGACGGCAAGTGTCTGTTCATCCATGTCGAGATGCTCCCGTGTATATGGCCGTTATCTTATATTGATATCTTCCAACCATGAGCAGGGGGTGAGTATGTTCAGCAAATCCTTTCAAGGACTCAATGTCGCGGAACTTCTGGTGAGATGTCTCGAATCCCAGGGTGTCACGCATGTTTTCGGCATACCAGGTGCCAAGATAGACCCGGTCTTCGAAGCATTGGCTGATGCAGGTCCTGAACTGGTCGTCTGTAGACATGAGCAGAATGCCGCGTTCATTGCTGGAGGCATCGGTCGCATGACCGGTCGACCAGGTGTGTGTGTGGCGACTTCCGGACCCGGTGTCACCAATCTGGCGACGGGTCTGGTGACTGCGAACACCGAGGGGCAGCCCGTGGTGGCGTTCTCGGGCGCCGTACCCACCAACATGGAGAATCTTGAGACTCACCAGTCTCTTGACAACGTCAATCTACTTCGGCCGGTCACGAAGCATTCGGTGAGCCTTCGCTCCCCGGGATCGGTCGGGCTGACCATATCGAACGCCTTCCGTGCTGCTCTGGAGGGCCGGCCGGGCGCATCGTATGTCAGCCTTCCCTACGACCTTCTTCTCCAGGAGGCCAGTGAAGAGCCACCGAGCAAGCTTCTGGAAATTCAATATGGCCCAGCGGACATCAATGCGATCGAGGAGGTGGCTGGTCACCTTTCGGCGGCAGAGCACCCCGTCATTCTCGTTGGTCGCGGTGGATCGGAGCCGAAAGCGGTGGAGGCGATTCGTCGTCTTCTGAGAAAATCGCGGATTCCGGTCGTCATCACCTACGAGGCCGCCGGCGTCATCACGCCAGATCTTGCCGACATCTTCTGCGGAAGGGTCGGCCTCTTCAGGAATCAACCCGGTGACAAGTTGCTCGCCGAGGCTGATGTCATCATGACTGTTGGATTTGACGAGGTTGAATACGATCCCGAGATCTGGCCCTCGCACGATGATGCCACGCTGATCCATGCAGCTCGTATCCCTGCACAGATCAGAAGTTCCTACAAGCCCGATGTCGAACTCATCGGGGATATCGCCGCCACGCTCGAGGCGATGAGCCCACTGCTCTCGATGAAGGGCTCGCCATCCGATCATTCCATCGTCCAGAACGTTCTGGGGGAATACAAGGCATTCGTCAAGCATGATCCCGTCGATTCCGGTTCCGGCATCCATCCGCTTCAATTCATAAACGCCCTTCATGAGATCGTCGACGATCAGACCACAATCGCATGTGATGTGGGGTCGGTATACATTTGGATGTCCAGATACTTCCTCGGTGGTGATGCCAATCGACTCCTATTCAGCAACGGGCAGCAGACACTTGGAGTGGCACTTCCATGGGCCATCGCAGCCACAATCGCGAGACCGGATGACCAGGTCATATCGATGTCTGGCGATGGGGGATTCCTCTTTTCCGCCATGGAATTGGAGACGGCGGTCAGGCTTGGGAGCAACTTCGTGCATGTGGTCTGGCGAGATGGGTCCTACGACATGGTGGGAATCCAGCAGGAGCTCAAATACGGGCGTCGTTTCGGAGACACCTTCGGTGAGCCCGACATCGTCAAGTTCGCGGAAGCATTCGGTGCTTCCGGCATGAGAATCCAGAAACCAGGGGACATCGAGGCAGTTCTTCGAGAGGGTCTGGCTACTCCGGGGCCGGTTCTCGTGGACATGCCCGTGGATTACGCCTCGAATCTGAAATTGTGCGAAACTATGAACGCACGTTCCCAGCATTAGTTCTGGGAAGCATCACTTCCTCAGTAGTGGAGATTTTCTTGTGGGCAATGTCGAGCAACTTGAGGCCATGTCGGGTCTTGAGCCGGGTCAGATCTCACTGGTACCGCACGATTCGAGCTGGAGTGCTCTGGCAGCTGGAGAGCTTGTGCGCATCAGGGAAGCCTGTCCAGATTCGATCATCGAGTCGAAGCACATCGGATCGAGTTCCGTGCCAGGCCTTCTATCGCGACCGGTGCTTGATCTGCTGATCGGTGTCCAGGAGATGATGGAGTCGGGTGATGCGATTCAGCCGCTCAAATTGATCGGCTACCGGTGCCATGGTGAACAAGGTGTGCCAGGGAGACGCTTTTTCACACTTTCCAGAGAGACGCGTTGTCTTGTCCATGTGCATCTCTACAGGGTGGGTTCGCCTCTCTGGGAGGCGGCGATTGCATTCCCTGATCATCTCAGAAGCAATCCAGACAGTGCTCGGGCATTTGACGAGCTTCGAGTCGAATGCGTCAAGACCGATCCAGGTGATCTTGTCGCCTATGAGAAAGCCAAGCGTGACTTCGAAACCAATGCCATTGGTTAGCTGGTAATCATCAGACTGAGATGCAATTCGGATGAGGCTGCTTGAAAATCATCTCTTTGGTCTATTGAGCCGATTCGTCATAGCCAGGCCACTGGTTGTCATTTCAGTCGGCTTGACGCTCGCGATCGTCGGGCTTCTGACCGGTGCAAGCACGATTTCACTCAATGCCGATACGGACGATCTCATCTCGGATGACGTCCCCTACATGGCGGCCTACCGCGCATTCGCCGAGGAATTCGGTGATCTTGAACGAATGTGGATTGTCATCGATGGTGGATCCGGATCGACATCCGTCGACTGTGCGCAATGGATACGATCAAGGCTCGAGGCGGATCGGAGTCTTGGAGAGATTCATGGTGGCATTTCCCCAATGGAGCAGCTGCGGCTCGCATCCAGGACCATGAGTGCGGGGGATCTCGAATCGATCATTGGTGGCTGTCAGTCTCTTGCGATTGCGGTCTCCTCGGGGGATGTACTGGAGAGTCTCAGCGGAATGCTTGAGGCTTCCAGCGCTGCAGATGGTGATCTTTCGGATATGCGTCGTCGCCTCACCGGCGCCATCACAGCCGTCAAGTGGCTGGTGGAAGGTCCGCCGATGGTTTCGGACCAGCTTCTCAAGAGCGAAGGTGGTCGATACATATTTATTGGAATCATGCCTCCCAAGAATTACGGAACACTTGGTGTGATCGAGCGTCCGGTGAGAATTGTTCGTGAACTGCTTGAGCAGGCCCGACTCGAGTTCCCCTCCATTGAGATGGGGTTGACGGGAAAGCCGGTGCTTCAGGCTGACGAGATGGCGACATCCGACCGCGACATGACCAGAGCGGCTCTTCTGGCCATTGTGCTCGTGGCGATCGTGATCATGCTTGTTCTGGGTGCCATCTGGCAGCCGCTGCTGGCCATGCTTGCCTTTGGATGTGCTGCCGGATGGACCTATGGTCTTGTCGGTCTGACTATTGGCCAGCTCAATCTCCTGAGCATCGTCTTCATGCTTGTCCTGATCGGCGTCGGTCTGGACTTCGGTGTCCATGTCATCAGTCGATATGTCGAGTTCAGGGATTCGAGAGGTCGGGCGGGATCAGTACGTGGCTTGTACGGCACGGTCATGCGAGGAAACGCATCGGCGGTACTGACATCGAGCGCGACCTTCTTCGTGGCCTGGTTCACAGACTTCCAGGGCCTTCGTGAACTGGGGCTCATTGCGGGTGTCGGTCTCCTGTTGTGCTTCCTGTCCATGGCGACGGTGTTGCCGGCGTTGCTGATGCTCACCGATCGTTCGCCTCGATCGACCAGAGATAGATTCAAGGGAATCGAGTTTGGATTGATGGATCGACTGGTACGAAGGCCATTCATGGTTGTCGCCTGCTCGCTCATCGTGTCGATGCTTCTGGTTCCATTCGCCATGAAGATGGGCTTCGAACGAAATCTTCTGGAGCTTCAGGCGACTGGTATCGAGTCCGCCCAATGGGAGCGACGAATCGCATCCGATTCCGACTCGGCAACCTGGTCTGCTGCTGCAGTGGTGGAGACTCGTGAAGAGGTCGCCGCCATGGTCGACCGTGCTCGATCGCAGGACATGATCGGCCGCGTTCGCAGCATCCAGGATGTCATCGGCGAATCCACGCCCGAGCAGCTCAGGCTCAGGGGAGACCTGGCGAGCTGCGAGGTCCGCGATGTAGCCATCGAGGCCAAGACGATGAATTCGAGTCTCGCGGACATGCAATCGGCTCTCGATCGACTGGCGGCGATGGCAGGCGATCAGCGAATGGAGTTGATGAAGATAATCGAAGAACTTGAGGCGCTCAGGGATATGGGAACCGGGGCTGCGACGGTCATCTCGGGCAACATCCGGGAGCTGGACATCTTTCTCCAGTCGGTCAGATCCGGAGAGGACCTGGAATTGCGGGCATCGCTGCCCGATGGGATGCGCAACGAGATGATGTCGTCATCCGGTCGATTCCTGGTATTGATGCATCCACGTGAAAACGTCTGGGATTACGAGGCCATGGGACGATTCGTCTCGGATGTGCGAGCGATTGCTCCGGATGCCACGGGTATACCGATGACCCATTACGAATCACTCGATGCCATGCGTGACGCCTTCGTGCTCATGATGAGTCTGGCCATTGCGTTCATCACGATCATCACCATCCTGACATTCCGGAATGCACTGGATGTCATCGTCTGCCTGTTGACGCTTGTGATCGGACTCTGGTGGACTGTCGGTTTCATGTCGGTACTTGGAGTGTCGTTCAACCTGGCCAATTTCTTCGCGGCCCCCATACTCGTGGGCCTCGGCATCGATGGAAGCCTCCATATGGTCCATCGATGGCGTGAGGGTGGGGAGAATCGCCTTCAGTTCGGTGGAACGAGACGCGCAGTCGTGTTGACTTCGGTGACGACGATGATCGGGTTCGGTTGTCTCGTCATTGCGGAGCACAAGGGCCTTCGAAGCCTGGGAATCGTGATGGCCATCGGTTCAGCCGCCTGTCTCATGGCCGTGGTGGTTCTCCTGCCCTCGCTTCTGGCAATAAGAGAACGTTGCTTTGGTGATGGTCGCGTACAGGGCCATTGAGCGACGACTGATCACTGGTTTGAAGCTTCTTCGTAGTTTGAACCAAAAAAAACGCGGGATTGGAAATCATTTGATTTCCAACACACGTATGTCCTTTGCATGGACTGGTGTCTATCTCGTCTGAAGCGCGTTCTGCAAATCCGATCATCGCACCAGTTCTCGTTCAAAGGAGGAATGAAAATGTCATCCCGTTTACCTTCGAAAATGTTATCTCTTGGTGTCATGCTCGCATCCGGAAGTCTGGTAGTCGCCGACTGCCCGGATACCGACGGCAATAGTGCCGTCGATGTGGACGACATCCTGTCGATCGTCAATGCATGGGGGCCTTGCCAGGAATGCCCCGAGGATCTTGATGAATCCGGTATCGTCGATGTCGCCGACGTGCTGCTTGTTCTGGGTGGTTGGGGCGAGTGCGACGATGTGACGGATCCCGGCACTGGGGCATACAACTATGGAGAAGTTCTTCAGAAGAGCCTTTCCTTCTATCTTGCTCAACGAGCCGGGGATCTGCCTCAGGACTATCCGCTTGACTGGAGGAGTGACTGCTTCGACTTCGACCTGGATCAGGTCAATGGCGAATACGAATATGATCCCGGCATCCTCAATCGATACATGGACGCTGGTGATACGCCCACATTCGTCCTGCCGATCAGTTCCGCGATGACCACGATGGCCTGGAGCGGCGTTGATTTCTCCCAGGGGTTCGTCGATTCGGGCCTCATGGATGAATTGAAGGATGCACTTCGATGGCATGCCGATTGGTGCATGGCCGCTCATCCGCAACCGGACGTCTTCTGTGGTCAGATTGGTCAAGGTGGTGAGTCGCATGCCTTCTGGGGGCCGGCTGAAATCCATACCGACGCCGTTGGCTATACACCGAAGATCTGGTGGTTGAATCCCGACAATCCGGGTACGGAGCCCGTTGCGGAGGCGGCGGCCTTCATGGCGGCGGCTTCAATGGTGTTCAAGGATTCCGAGCCGAGCTATGCGGCGTCGCTGCTCGAACATGCTCGTGATCTCTATTCATTCGCGGATACGCATCGAGGCACGTACACGAACTCCATCCCCGATGTCGTTCCGTTCTACAACTCCTGGTCCGGCTATCACGATGAGCTCGCATGGGCCGCGGCATGGCTGTTCAGGGCGACGAACGAGAGTGCCTATCTCGACAAAGCGGAGCAGCATTATCTCGATGCCAGTCCTGATCCCAACTGGGCACAATCATGGGATGGAAAGATCAATGGTGTTGCGGTATTGCTTGCCCATCTGACGGGCAAGTCGCAGTACAGATCCTACGTCGATGGTCATCTGGGCTACTGGCTTCCCGGTGGTGGCATCCAGTACTCGCCAGGTGGACTGGCATGGCTGGATGTCTGGGGTTCTCTTCGATATGCGGCCAACTCGGCATTCATCGCATTTGCCTATGCCGAGCTCGTCGGCGACAAGCCCGATGGTCGATATCGCGCCTTCGGCGAGCGGCAGATCAACTACATACTCGGCGACAATCCGAGGAACTCCAGTTATGTATGTGGTTTCGGTGAGAATTCCCCGACGCAACCCCACCACAGAGGAGCCCATGGTTCATGGAACAACCAGATAACGGACCCCGAACCCAACCGGCATGTTCTCTGGGGCGCCCTTGTCGGCGGTCCCGCATCTCCGGACGACTACGATTACGAGGACGTGAGAACCGACTACATTGCCAATGAAGTGGCCTGTGATTACAACGCGGGTTTCACGGCTGCATTGGGCTACATGCGACAGACCTATGGTGGCGAACCGATTCCATCGGACCAGTTCCCTCCTGGTGGGGATTCATACGGGAACGAGATGTTCGTCGAGGCGTCCATCATCGAGAACGATCCGGGCTCCACGAAGATACGCTGCATGCTCAACAACAGAAGCGCCTGGCCTGCGCGCATGAGCGACGGTCTCTCCTATCGAATCTATCTCGATCTCACCGAGGTCATCGAATCCGGATTCGGGCCTGAAGACATCTATGTCCAGAGTGGATTTCTCGATGGCGGTGCCTTGAGCGCACTGCAGGCATCCAATCCATCCAGCGGCCTGTACTTCTTCGAAGTCAGCTATGAAGGTGAATCGATCGGACCCGGGCCCGGTGCGGCCTATCGACGGGAATCCCAGATCGAATTCGGGCTCGTCGCTGGTGCCCAGAATGCATCATGGGACATCGGCAACGATCCTTCCGTCTCATCGCTCCCGGTCGGTCAATCGGCCATTCTCAAGACCGAGATGATCGCCGTCTACGACGATGGTGATCTGATCTATGGTGAAGAGGGTGTTCTGGATTGCAATGACAACGGCATCGCCGATTCGGATGAGATCCAGGATGGTTCCGCGGTGGATCTCGATGGCAACGGTCTTCCCGACGAATGCGATTCGGACTGTGACAACGATGGCCAGCCGGATGCCTATGAAATTCAGCAGGGCGAGATCGATTGCGATGCCGATGGAACACCCGACTCCTGTCAGGAATCCTCTGACTGCAATGACAACGGCCAGTCGGATCTATGCGACATCTCGGAGGGTCAGGCCATCGACTGCAACGGGAATGGTGTTCCCGATTCCTGCGACCTGTCAGACGGGCTGTCCGAGGATACACAGGGCGACGGCATACCCGATGAATGTCAGCTTCAGGGTCTTCTCTGGGACTTCACTCTGGTAGATCAATGGGCCAGTGGTTTCACCGCTTCTCTTGAAATCAGAAACAACACCGGTGAATCACTAACCGACTGGACACTGGAATTCGATGTTCCATACGAGTTGACCGGACTCTGGCCAGTCGGCTCGGAACTCTGGACTCAGGATTCGCTTGGCCATGTGACGGTTCGATCGGAAGCCTGGAATTCAACCATTCCGGACGGTGGCTCCATCGAGTTAGGATTCCAGGCGGAATCGGATCCCTCGATTCCCACATCGATACTTCTGAACGGCATCGTGGTCGAGGCGTCCCCTTGATGGATGCCCTGATGGAGGAATGAAACTTGATCGAACCACTCCTTGAGCGGGGACGCCGGATCTGCCGATAGCAGCCGGTATCCTCGCTTTAACGGAGTTCACGGTCATGCAAGCGTTGTTACCTCTTCTGGGAAGAATTCTTCTGGCGGCTATTTTTCTCTGGTCGGCCATCAAGGATATTCGAGAATTCGAGAAGGTGTCCGAAATGATGGGGGGTCGAGGGATACCAATCCCATCCTTCTTCCTACTGGGAACCATCGTGTTTCTTCTCCTGGGAAGCATCGCTCTGATTCTGGGCATCAAGGCCAGATGGGGTGCGGTACTGCTCATCCTCTTCCTGATACCGGTCACTGTCATCTTCCATTCACCAACCGCAGATGAGGACTCGTTGATCCAGTTCATGAAGAATCTCGGACTGATCGGCGGATTGTGCATGATCGTCTGCAACGGTGCAGGGCCGGTCAGTTTCGACGGTCCCGGTCCTTCAATGAAGAAGTGAACGAAGCCGAATCATCGATCTTCCGAACCCATGTCCAGGCCGGCGGCCCTTTGAAGGGCGCCCTTGGCAATCGAACCGATTATGACCAGCACGATGATGGCAGTGATCAGTCCGATTCCGATCATCCATGGATCCCGGCCTTGACTCATGAACGCCTCGAAGTTGTCGACACCGGCTGATCGGGCGGCGGCGGCGACGATGATGATCAGAGCTGTTCTTGGAAGCATTCCGATCGCGGTCCCCACGAGGCAGGTGGCCAGCGGTACTCCACAGGCTGCAATGAGCAGGTTGGTCAATGCAAAGGGGGAGTTGGGAGGAATTCTGATCAGCGTGATGATGCCGAGTGTCCTCAAAGGACTTCGGCCGATCAATGCTCGACGAATAGCCTCGGATTTGGAATGCCGCTGCAGGATCCTCTGGACCCGGTTCCCGGAGGCGACTCGAGCGATCAGATAGCCGATGAACGACGCCAGAACGATCGCGGTTATCGCGGCGGGGATGCCGATGAACATGCCGAAGACCCACCCGCCCAGAATGGCCTGGGCATACGTGGGGAAGAGCCCCAGTCCTGCGGATATCCCGAAGAATCCGATGTAGACAAGGATGCCGACGGATCCCTGCTCGGCCAGCCAGCTCGAGATCGATCCGAGGAAATAGAGGAGTGTGAACCCCAGCAGGGCTGGCAGCAAGGTCCAGAGAATCGCCAGGATTCCCACGGCTCCTGCCTCCTGCATGAACTCGCGACCGGTCGGGACTCCTTGCTTCGCCCCCGAGGTGACATCCTTCTTGGAATCGGTTTCCGTCATCAGCGGATCATAGGTGAATTGTGCTGAAGCAGCGTCTTCATTCCGAATCGGAATACGGATTAGGGGAAGTGCCTTCGGGTCTGTTCCGCTCGTATATGCGATTGCGCACCGATTCGAGATCGAAGTCGAAGTCATCCTCCTCGATCATCGGGTTCGCCTCGACAAAACCCGACATCGACTCCTGCGTGAAAACGATGAGGCCATCGAGAGTGGGATGAAGATTGTCCCTCTGTATGAATCGCTCATGGGAATCCCGAGGCCATTGTTGGCGTCCGGCCATAAAGGGTCTGTTCAACTTCATCGATTCGATCATTCCAGCCACTGGAACGATCGTGACATTCGGATGGGTTCCGGCCCACTCACTCAATCGCCTATTCAGTGCCTTGAGTGTTTCCGGTGCGGGCATCTGACTAGCTCCCAGCATGTAGCCGACGGCTTTGGACATGTCGGGGAAATCCCCGACGAGAATCGGGCACTTGAAACGATCGAGTTCGGCCAGCCCGACCTCCAGAAGTTCCAGTCGTGCGTCGTGTCCCTGAGTTCCCGACGGAATGACTGTGCCGTTTGGTCCTTTGTTGCCGTAGCCGAACCAGAACAGGTAGTCGAGGGCGATGAGAAGGGTCGGGGATTGTTCCCGGGCATCTCTGGCCTGTTCTCCACCGACCCCCTCGGGGTTCCAGAAGAAGAGGCCACTTCCTTCGAGAAGTATCCGCTTGTTCTCCCGGAGAATGCATGCCTTCAGGACATCGTTCAAGGTGACAAGGCGAGTCACGACCAGCTCCTCATCGTCGACATATCTGAGGACGAGACCCCATCCGGCGGATGCACTTGCCCCGATGACCGCGACCTTGTCCAGCGGATGGGGCACGGTCGAAGAATCGATCGTCTCTTCCGTCGAGGCCATCAGAATCATCGATGGCACCAGCGTGATGATGATGGCCAGATAGCCGAGGATCCGTGGATGCATCATCGGTCCACGGTCTCCAGGCGATCACACCATGGCGATGGCAGCGTATCGGCCACCACGAGAACGGCTTCCACCACTTCCTTCTGAGGCTGGCTCGAGAGCATCACCTCGTGATCGCCGAATGCCAGGGCAATCGCGACCAGGTACCAGAGCATGCCTTCGTGCTGCTCGCTACTCGATGACGAATCGTGGAACATTCGCTTGCCATGTTGATGAAGCTGCCGCAGCAGTTCGAGATCGGTCGGGGATTCGAGAAGATCGTCGGACGACAGATGTTCGATCGGTGGGGATGACAGAGCCCGCATCGCCCACTCGCGACCTTCCGGATCGGCGAGCTTGATGGCCAGTGCATCGGCTGGATGAGCGGGTGGAGAAGTCGCCATGCCCAGCAGTCGCGATACGGTCTTGGCATCAAGCTGATCATTCGGGGCAGGCTGCCCCGCCATTGATGGGTAGGTCTCGTTCATTGCATCATGTCCCTCAAGCCGGCGATTTCCTGATCAATGGTGTTTTCATCGGCGCCATCCATGCTGACCAGTTCACGTACCGCATCACGGAATCTCGTGGCGGCAGTTCTTGACATGACGGCAGCTCGTGCGGCATTGACGCCATGTTCCCGACAGCACATGGCATATGGTTGTTGTTGGATGTGGTGACGAACGAAAATGTCCCAATGGGCCCCAAGCCCCTCGTGTGTGCATCGAATGGACGCCATCGACATGGCTCGTCGTACAACGGATGCAGCCCACGCCTGTTCAAAGGCCCTGTATTGGTCCGTGGGATCCTCCAGGCCAGCCTCGACTTCATCTGAGAGAGGAGCGCCTCTTTTCTTCTGGCGCCGATATTCTTCCTTAATGTAGAAAATCAGGCCGTTGATCAGCCATCGTCGAAGTCGCTTGTCGCTGCTTCTCCAGCCATCCATGTATTCCTTGCGTGATAGGCGGTTGGCGAAGAATCCGTTGATCAACTCCTCAGGTTCACCTGCCGTTCGAAAGCTCGAGCCCAGCAGGTAGATCCTCAGGGGCTCTGCATACACCTCCATCAGGTGGCTGGTCACATCTCTTCTGCCTTCCTCGCCTGAATCGAGACGATCTCGAATCCAGGTCATCCGAGTGGCTGGAAATGCTTCCTTGCGTTGTCTGGGCTTGCTCATCAGTTTGCTCCGATATCTCAAGGTAGGCTGTTGGGGGGCTGCCGACAAGGGATATGAATTGAATCGTGTTCAGGAGTGTTCGGACTTGGCATCATTCGAGGACATCGACATCCTTCCCAGTCTCCGGATTCCCGGTAGCGAGCTCTTGATCGAGTTCTCCCGCTCCACCGGTCCCGGTGGCCAGCATGTCAACAAGGTGGAGACCAGAGTGACCATCTGTTTCGACATCGATTCATCGACCGTCCTGAACGGACACCAGCGAGGGCTTCTGAAGGAGCGACTTCGATCACGTATCAACAAGGATGGGATACTCAGGGTCTCCTGCGAGGAATCGCGATCGCAGGCGGGCAATCGGGAGCTTGTACGGACCCGTTTCGTCGAAGTCCTCAGGCAGGCGCTCAAGTCCCAGAAGAAGCGTATTCCCACCAAGGCGACTCGAGCCAGTCAACGACGACGCATGGATCAGAAGAAAAAACGTGGTGACATCAAGCGAGGTAGAGGCAGTGACTGGGGCAAGGACTAGTCACGAACATCATTTTCGAAGATCTTCATACCGCTGCATGCACTCCTCGATTATCCGATAGGCCTCCATTCGATCAAGCCAGCCGTAGGTGTCGGCGAACTTGCCTTCGAGATCCTTGTAGATATGGAAGAAGTAATCCACTTCCTTCAACGTGTGTCGAGGCACATCCTGAAGACCCATGATCTCCGCTTTGCGGGGATCGCTGATCGGAACACCGAGGATCTTGTGATCAAGTCCCTTCTCATCCCGCATCTCCAGGACGCCCACTGGCCTGACTTCAACCAATGTTCCGGGATAGGTGGGTCCATCGAGAAGAACGAGTATGTCAAGAGGATCGTCATCCTCGGCGTGGGTTCGGGGTATGAATCCATAGGCACCGGGATAATGGACCGGGCTGAACAGCGTTCGATCCAGTTTTATGACATTGAGTTCCTTGTCATATTCATATTTGTTCGAGCTGCCGCTTGGGATCTCGATGATCGCATTCACGATCGTCGGCGGTTCAGGTCCTGTCGGAAGATGCAGAAGATTGTTGGTCATGTCGCGGATCCTATCAGGGTGGCAGATACATGGTCCCGTTCAGGATGGTTTCAAACTCCGCCACCGAGACCATCCAGCAATACCGGAATGGCATGATCGAGACCCTCGTCGTCGACAGCCATGCTCAGCACGGCCCTCATGCGGAAGGGACCCAGCGCCAGCAGTTTCACACCCATTGAATCGAACGCCGACTGCATCCGATGGGCATCACGATCCCCGGTATCGAAGTACACGATGTTGGTGTCGATCGAATCGAGGTCGACATTCGTGTCGGGGCAATCGGCGAGCGCTTCGGCCAATCGTCTTGCTCGACGGTGATCGTCGGCCAGCCGATCCCGATGATGTTCGATTCCGTGCAAGGCTGCTGCCGCGAGGAATCCGGATTGCCTCATGGCGCCCCCGAGCATCTTTCTCAACCGATGGATCTGATTGATCGTCTTCCTGTCACCGACGACAATCGAGCCAACTGGGGCACCCAGGCCCTTGGAAAAACAAGCGGAGACGGTATCGAAATGGCTGGCCCACTGATCAGGCGATGTGCCTGTGGCTTCGCAGGCATTCCAGATGCGTGCACCATCGAGATGGCATCGCAGGCCGAGATCATGCGCGGTGCCGGTGACATCCGCCAGTTGCTCAAGCGGCCACACCGAGCCGCCACCTCTGTTGTTCGTGTTCTCAACCACGAGCAGTCTGGATCTCGGGAAGTGATGGTCATCCGGTCGAATGGCCTGTCTGACCTCCTCCGATGTGAAGAATCCCCGTTCTCCCCTGAAGAAGGCGAAGGTGCATCCCGACAGAGCCGCCGGTCCGCCGGCCTCGTATTGATAGATGTGACTGTTTTCGTGCGCGAGTATCTCATCGCCGGGACTGGTCAACGCTCGAATGCAGGCCTGATTGGCCATGGATCCGGATGGAACGAAGCAGGCGGCTTCCTTGCCGAACAGTTCGGCGCAGCGTTCCTGGAGTCTGTGGACCGTTGGGTCGTCTCCAAGAACGTCGTCACCGAGCGGCGCCTCCATCATGGCTTCCCGCATCAGCTTCGTTGGTTGGGTGATGGTGTCACTTCTCAGGTCGATGATCTGGCTCATGCGGCCATCATAGATTCCTGCGTTCAATCGAGTTTGAACATGGTCGTCGTCACGGGAAGCTTCGCCATGAAAACGACAATCCCACCTGGAACGTCCAGATGGGATTGCCTTGCGTAAGGGGAATCACTTGTGTTTGGAGAGAAGAGAGAGATAAAAAACGTGCTTCCACCTGAACTGCGTCAGCCAGAGGCCAATCTCACACCACTGATCCGAATTCCTCGAAATTCGTGTCGAAGCCCGTTTCAGCCATCGAAATCGGCGATTTCGAGATCCTCTTCATGGGCCTCGTGAATCGCCTTGAGGTATGCCCTGGTCTGTTCTGGTGGAATTCGAAGGCACAGGCCCAGGAGATAGCAGAGAAACGACCAGCCGGCGACGGAGATGATGTCCCATCCGAACGGGATCACCTCGATTCCGCCATGACCACCAAGCCAGGTCAGTCCCACGAGTCCGCCCAGGAACGGCCAGATCCACAGTGAGCCCTTGAAATCGATGTTTCGACCTCGGGGAACCTTGGTCAGTATGAATATCAACGCGCACGCGCCGAACGTCACACCGAGTTTCCAGACGATCGTCCATCCTGCCCAGTAGATGAGCAGCCCGCAGATCATGAAGGCGATCGGACAGATGAGGTGGGCGATCGGAAGCATGAATGGTCGCTTGTGATCAGGCAGCTGCTTCCGGAGCGCCAGCAGACACAATGGTCCCATCGCATAGGCGACAACGACCACGGATGCCAGAAAGGCAACAAGATCCTGCCAGCCCGGAAACGGAAGAAAGAGGAACAGTCCAAGAGGAAACGACAACACGAGTACCAGTCCCGGAGTCTGGAAGCGGCCGAGCCGTCCGAGTCTTCTGGGCACATAGGCGTCGTGACTCATGCCTCGGACGATTCTCATGCTGGAGCCGAGATTGATCAGCCCTGCTCCCAGTGGAGAAGCGATCGCACCGGCGAAGATGACGATGAAGAGCCATGTCACACCAAGCGTCATGGCCAGGCCGGCCAGAGGTCCAACCTGCCCATCGAACTTGAGACTGCTCCATCCATGGGGCATGTCGGTCTCTCGCATGGCGCCGATGAAGGCTGCCTGGACGAAGATGTAGAAGACCAGACAGATGAGAATCGAACCGATGACGGCAATCGGAACGTCCCGATGGGGGTTCTTCGATTCCCCGGCTGCGACAGCGGCATGTTGAAAACCGGTGAAGGCATAGATCACACCGCCATAGGCCATGGCACGGAAGATGCCACTCCATCCGTCGGGGGCGAAGCCGCCTTCCTTCATGTCGTCGAACATGGTCCATTCAAAGGAGAGAATGAAGAGTGCCACCGTGACGACGATGATGAGGGCGACCTTGATCCAGGTCAGCACGCTGTTGACACGGGCGAAGAGCTTGATGCCCACCCAGGTCACAAGACTGAAGAGGATCCAGAGGATGGCGGCCACGGCAAACCCCATCAACGTGAGTGGGTGCGTGCCATCCTTCATCGGAGTGGTCAGCCCGTCCCAGTAGATGGAGGCGTACTGCAGCACGGCTTGAACCTCTGCGGCGACGATCACCGTGAAGGTGAGCCATGTGCCAAGTGATGCGAGGAAGCCGGTCGTCTGTCCGTATGCCAGCAGGGCATGACGGGTGATTCCACCATTGAGGGGCAGGGATGCCGCGACCTCGGCGAATGTCAGTGCGATGATGGTGATCGCCACGCCCCCGATCAGCCAGGCGATCAGCGCGGCCGGACCCGCCAGTTGGGCGGCATAGAGCGGCCCGAACAGCCACCCGGAGCCGAGGATGCCGCCGATGGAGGCGAACAGCAATCCGATGAGACCGAGTCGATGTCTGTGAGCTGTCGGTGGGGCGGTTCCCATGGATGGCAAGTGTAGCAACGAGCGGGGGTGCTACCGAGGAGGTGATCCTTGATACAGTCTCAGGCACCACATCAAGGCAGGAGACTGTTCATGAATTCATCGGCACCATCTGTTGCGACTCCAAGAATGGGCTTCGGTCTGGGAAGCCGGCTTTCCCTGATGATGTTCCTTCAGTATGCGATATGGGGTGCCTGGCTGCCTCTTCTGTATCCGTTTCTCAAGAACTATCGTGGCTTTGATGATGCGGAAATCGGATGGCTGTTCATGGCTGGTGGCTTCGGCGCGATCCTCGGGCCATTCATCGCCGGGCAGGTGGCCGACCGTCTGTTCAACACGGAGAAGTTCCTGGGCTTGAGCCACATTGCCGGAGCTGTGGTCGTCTGGTTCCTTGGCGACGTCACCAATGTCTGGGTGTTCCTGGGTTTGTCCCTGCTGTACTCGGTGATCTACGCACCGACGATAGCGTTGACGAATTCCCTGGCATTCCATCACATGCCCGATCGTGATCGCGATTTCGGCTGGGTGAGGCTCTGGGGAACGGTCGGCTGGATTGTTGTAGGCATCGGCATCGGGCAGTGGCTTCTACACACGCATACACCTGCGGGCGCGACGGCTGCCGAGGAGACGCTCACACAGGCAAAGGGCATGCAGGATGCCTTCAGGCTCAGTGCCATCCTTGGCATATTGATGGGCTTGTATTGCTTTTCCCTTCCGAAGACGCCGCCGCAGAAGGGTGGGGAGGATTTCGCGCTTCTGGAGACCGGTAGGGAAATCAAGAGGAACCCTCTGCTGCTGCTGTTCCTGCTCGCGATTCCGGTCAGCATGATCCATCAGTTCTACTTCGTGTACACCTCCCAGTTCATCGGGGAGTATCAGAACAACTTCGTTGGTTTCGAATCCTCAATCAACAAGGTGTTCGGTGTCGGCGGAGGCGGCTTGATGACCATTGGCCAGATGTCCGAGCTCCTCGTTCTGTTCCTCATACCATTCATAGCAGGCAAATGGTCGAGGAAGTCCTTGTTGGCGATCGGCCTGGTCGCGTACGCCCTCCGAATGTTCCTGTTCTCGCAGATCGCCTGGTTGAATGCGACCCTTGGAATTCCAGACGTCGTCATTCTCGTGGCGGGCGTATCGCTTCACGGACTGTGCTTCGGGTGCTTCATCTTCGTGGCCTTCATGGTCGTCGACGAAGAGACGACGAAGGATGTGAAGGCGACTGCGCAGAATCTCTTCAATCTCGTGATCGTCGGTGTCGGCATCGTGCTGGGCAGCTACATCGCCAGCAACGTCATGGGACCACTGACCATGGTCGAGGTCCTGAAGGATGGACAGCCGGTTCTCGAGAACGGATCGCCATTGATGCAGCGTGACTGGTCGCTGCTGTTCTCGGTGCCGTTGTACGCAGCCTTGGCCTGTCTGGCGATCCTGTTGGCGTTCTATCCGCGCAGCAAGCGGCATCCGGCTGGCTGAACCGTACCCGCGAGTCAATAGGGATATGCGGCATCAGCTGGGATCGACTGCTCGATAGGCTTCGATCAAGGCGATCTCGCCATCCTTGCCGCCCTTGCTCTTGCCATGCTCCATGCCGACGATGCCGTCATAGCCTCTCTCATGCATGTGCTTGAAGACGTTGGCGTAGTTGATCTCGCCGGTTCCCGGCTCGCGTCGACCGGGGTTGTCGCCAACCTGGAAGTAGGGGATGTATTCCCAGGCGTCGTTCATGTGATCGATCAGATTGCCCTCGCTCGCCTGCTGGTGGTAGAGATCCTGGAGAATGCGGCATGAAGGACTGTCTACGGCTCTCATGATCTCGATCGATTGGGGCGTGAACTGGAGGAACTGGCCGCGATGGTCCCGCCAGTTCAGTGGTTCGCACACCATGATCAGACCATGGGGTTCGAGTATGCCGGAGGCCTGCTTGAGCGCTTCGACGACATGGGCGGTCTGTTGTTCCATCGGCACGCCCTCGGCGACATTGCCCGGCACGACGGTCATCCATCGGGCATTGGTCCGCTTGGCGACTTCGACGGAGTCCCTGGCGTTCTGCACGAACTTCTCGATCTCCTCCGGTTTGCCGGTGGTGATGCTGGGATACCAGGCGCAGTCCATGTTCATGACGAACACGCCCATTCGCATGTCGTTCTTCTCGAGTTTCTTGGCGATCCGCTTCTGTTCCTCGAGAGACCGGCCTCGCATGCCGTTGTCTTCAAGCGACCGAAAGCCGGCATCCGACATGAAATCGAGTTCGTCGACCGGATCATCGCCGGCATGATTGCTGAAGAGGCCGAAGTGGGGGGCGTAGTCCAGCGTGAATTGATTCGACATGGTGCCTGCCTGGTCAGGTTGCGTCTGGCCGAGAACGACCGGGCCGACAGCGGCAATGGCTGCTCCGGTGGTTGTTCCCTTGATGAAGTTTCTTCGATTCATGTTTTCATTCCCTCTCTCTGGAAATCAGGACCACAGTTCGGCATCATGGGCCGTCCGGCCAGGTCGTGCGATCTGCGGGACATCAAGCTCGACGAAGTCATACTGTTCCGGACGCATGTCCAGTTCTGCATTGAGGGCCTCTTCCCAGGTGATGTCCCTGCCTGAATAGGCCGCCATGCGACCCATGATCGCAGTCATCGTCGACTCGGCGATGCGGTGTCCTTCATTGAGCCGTGTGGAATCGCCTCGGATGCTCTCGTGCAGAGCCTGATGTTCGACCTGATATGGATTTGGATTGTCCGCGGTGAAGATCCAGTCCGATCCACCTTCAAGCCGTGCTCGTCCCGAACTCGTGACGGCGCGGCCCTTCGTGCCCTGTACGACTTCCTCGACCTTGCTGGAGCAGCCATCTCCCTGTCGACACATGCTCATCGCATGGACCCCGTCCGCATATTCATAATCGACCGCAAAGTGATCGAAGACGTGGCCATAGGCCTCGTCGATCCTCGATTGCCGTCCGCCCATCGCGGTGCATCTGACCGGATGGCTTCCAATCGCCCAGTTGACGGCATCCAGATTGTGCACATGCTGTTCAACGATGTGATCGCCACTGAGCCAGGCGAAATACAGCCAGTTTCTCAGTTGCCACTCCATGTCTGTCCATTCGGGTTGGCGATCCCGTTTCCAGAGTCCACCCATGTTCCAGTAGCAGCGGGCAGCGACCGGCTGGCCGATCTCGCCGCTTCGGATCCGTTCCATGATGTCCAGATAGCACTGTTCGTGCCGTCGTTGCGTCCCGGCAACGACGGAAAGGGAGTTCTCATCCGCTCTTCGGGAGGCCTCCATGACAAGCCGGATCCCGGCCGGGTCCACCGCCACGGGTTTCTCCATGAAGACGTGCTTGCCCTTCTCGATGGCATGGGCATAGTGCATCGGCCTGAAATGCGGTGGCGTCGCGAGGATCACGACATCCACATCGTCTCGTTGCATGAGTTTCTTGTACGCGTCGAAGCCGACGTAGCAATCGCCGTCGGTTACCAGGCATTGATCCCGTTTGGCGAGATTGTGGCGTGAGTTCCGCAGCGAGTCGTCGAAGACGTCCGCCATGGCGACGACTCGGGCCTCGGGAGAGGCGTCCATCGCGTTGTAGGCCGCGCCCGTTCCTCGTCCACCACAGCCAATCAGACCGATATTGAGTCGTTGTTGTCCGCGGGCATCTATCGCCTGGGCGAGAGTCGCCGGTACGGCAGCCAGTCCAGCGGCCGTCGCGGCCAACTTGACCATTGTTCGTCTGTCTGGATTCGTGTCTTCCTGATTCATCATGTCGCCTCGAAAAACGGTCTAGCTCTGGGTGGCGGTTCGGGTATTCGACCAGTCCGCAACTGAACCGGGTATCGACACGTCAAGGACAGGAACGTCTCCCCATTGATAGTCGGTGGGGCCAAGTCGCTCGGTGCTGTTGAGCGCCTCCTCATAGGTCACAGGTTGTCCGCTGTACGCCGACATGCGCCCCATGATCGACATGAGCGTGCTCCTGGTCATCTCCGGGCCGTCGTTGATCAGATCACCGTTTCGAATGGCCTTGAAGAGTTCGTCGTGTTCGACCTGATACATGCTTCGGGCGGGGCTTGATTCCTCGTATTCCCATGGATTCTCGCCGGTGATGACGTTGGTAGGGCCCCATGAGTTGATGTAGCAGTCGCCTTTCGTCCCGAAGAGCTTCTCTGTGTTGTTACTCCAGCAATTGGGCATCTGGCGACAATCATGGAATGAACGTGTCCCATCCGGATATTCGTAGACGACGGAGAAGTGATCGTAGATGTCCCCAGATTCGGGGCCGCTTCTCATCTGACGTCCACCAAGAGCCACGCATCGTTCAGGCTGCATGTTGTTCTTGGCCCAGTTGATCTTGTCGATGGCATGGCACGCCTGTTCCGTGATGTGATCACCGGAAAGCCAGTTGAAGTGCTGCCAGTTTCGCAACTGCCATTCCATGTCACTCCAGCCTTCCTGCCTGGGCTTCGTACCCAGTGGGCCGCTGAGATACGTCGAGTGGACGCATTTGACATCGCCGATGGCGCCATCGAGCACTCGCTTGTAGCATTCGCGGCTTGGTTGGTGATATCTCCAGCAGAAGCCTCCCATGACGTTGGTGCCTTGCTCGCGAGCGCGTTGTGCATCGGCGATGACGGATCGGACGCCCGTTCCATCCACGGCCATCGGTTTCTCCATGAAGACATGCTTCTGGTTGTCGACGGCGTACTTGAAATGTTCCGGTCTGAAGTGGGGTGGAGTGGTGAGAATCACGACATCGACACCCGAGTCGATGACCTTCTGGAAGGCGTCGAAGCCGACGAACTTCCGTTCGGGATCGACTTGTACCTGCTCACCGTGCCCGTCCACAAGATAGCCATGACTGGAGGTCAGTCGATCGTCGAAGGCATCGCCCATCGCCCAGAGCTGGGCGCCACTGTCGGCTCTCATGGCCTGTCCTGCCGCCCCGGTGCCACGCCCTCCGCATCCGATCAGTCCAACCTTGATGGTGTCGCTTCCCTGAATCCAGCCCATTGCCGGAGTGGTCAGAGCGGCGACGCCAAGGGTTGCCGAGGATGTCCGGACGAACTGTCTTCTGGTCACATCCGAATTCGATGATTGATTGGATTCAGTCATGGTTTCTCTCCTGGGGAATCATTTGGTTTGGGCGTCTTCGTTCCCGGAAGTTCATCGCAGACGACTCGAAAGCCTGCGAACGGTGCATCCGCCAGCCACCAGATGCTCTTTGGTATCTGTGGATCCGTGTCGTTCCATTGGGGAACGGGTTGTCTGATCTTGCCACAGTCGATCTCGCCGTCGAGATAGCAGGTGCCCGCGAGAACGAATTCATCGGAGCCCTTCTCGAGACGACACCATTCAGCGACATTGCCGTGAAGATCGTAGAGTCCGATCCGGTCAGGCTTTCGGGAGGCCAGTTGATGGGTCCGACGTTTGGCGTTCGATTTCAACCAGGCATGTTCACCGGCCTTCTCGGGATCGACCTCGCCGAGTTCGCAGGCGTACGTCCATTCATCGACGGTCGGTAGTCGCCACGATGTTCCGGTGCTCGCGGTCAACCACTGGCAGAATGCCTGGGCTCCGTTGTGAGAGACACTCAACGCCGGAAACTTGGCATGGCCCCAACCTCTATCGGCGGAGATGTAGGGACGAGTCGGTCTCGTCACGGCATCTACGGATTCGTTCTCGGGCTTGTCCAGCTCATAGACGAAGACGTCGTAATGATCCCAGCTGATTTCATGCTGGGACATCCAGAAGGACCTGTTTCCATTGCTGGCTGGTACATGGACCATCGCCACTTTCAATGCGGTGCCGGGGATCGGGCAGTTCTTGACGGCGACCGTTTCCGAGCTGGGTGGCTCCGTGCCCGAGGTCGTATTGTCCCCATTTCCAGAATCAGAAGTCAGGATCATTGCCACGACGACATATGCTGTCGTGAAGTGAAAACCAGTGATTAAGCGTCCAAGAGACATCACATTCATCATACTGCTGCTTCTGGTGGGTTTTACGATCTCCTCCTGCAGATCTTCAGAAGGAAGTCTCCAGAGGTACGAGTTTTCCCGTCTGAGAATGGGCACCCGGGCGAATCTGGTCCTTTATGCTGAAAGTGAACGATTGGCGGATGGGGCTGCTGAGGCGGCATTTGCCAGAATGAACGCCATCGAAGAGGTCGCCAGCGACTGGTTGCTCGAATCGGAAGTATCGAGCCTGCGTTCATTGCCCCGAGGCGAGGCGGCCGTCATGAGTGAGGATCTGAATCGCCTTCTGACGGTATCCATTGGAATATCCAATGAGAGTGATGGAGCCTTCGATGTCACTTGCGGTGCCTTGAGTCTGGCCTGGCGAAGTGCCCGGCGGAGCGGTCAGATGCCATCCGAGACGGCGTTGGCGGCGTTGGCGGCGACTTCTGGCTGGAATCGACTGGTTCGATCGGAGGAGGAGGGGGTCCACCTGGTCTCCATCGATCAGGATGGTCTATGGCTCGACTTCGGGGGTATTGGAAAAGGGTACGCGGCCGACGAAGCCCTGAAGGTCATCAGATCCCGTGGAATCACCAGTGCGTTGGTCGAGTTGGGAGGAGACATCGCCATCGGTGCCTCGCCTCCGGGAAAGACCGGTTGGCTCGTGATGGCAGGTTCCAGGACGAAGCCGCTCGTACTTGCCATGTGTGGAGTGGCAACGTCAGGATCAACGGATCAGTTCCTCGAGATCAATGGTCAGAGATGGTCGCATCTGTTGGATCCAAGAACCGGACAGGCCGTTGCGGACAGGGGTTCATTCATGGTCATTGCGCCCAATGCAACCATGGCCGATGGATGGGCCTCGGTTGCGGCCATCGTCGGCGTGGAAGCCGCCAGAGCCATGGTCGGTGTCGAGGACCAGCTGGAATTCAAGATGACTGCCAGACCATGATGGCGACTGTCACTCTGGCATCCAAATCACAGGGTTTGTGAAAGTCCTCACGATGGTCGCCGGCCCACGCCTCCGGGGTCGATCGTTTTAAGGGCACTTGAAAGGCAATCTTGATGAAATTCGGCTGAAGTCGACGCTGTTCGGCATGCGGGTTGTTTCCTCCTCTCCCGACGCATCGAATTCGAATGCGGAAAACAGAATGGGCCTGATCAAGGTTCATTCATTCAATCAAGGAGATTGAAAATGACTACTTTCACGACTTCTCCAGTACTGGCCAACGAGCACACGAATCACATCTGCGACAACCCTCGTTGTGAACTCACATCAGACAACAGAGTTGACCACCTCTCGATCGTCAAGGCTGCAGGATGGCTCATCATCGATATGGAAATACACGATGTCGTGGCCCGAGACCTCGACGTCACGGTCGATGGACAGCTCGTGACGATCAAATCGCTTCCACGGATCGACGCACCTTCGTCACCCGTTCGAATCACGAGAGACTACATGCGTTCCTCCTCGGAGCGAGTCATCGAACTGCCCGATCCAGTCGACATGGAACGTCGGGATCTGATCAAGGCAACTCTTCTGGACGGCGTATTGAGGCTCGTTCTGCCAACGATGAAAGCCAGGCAGGAAAGAACGATGTTGCATCTGAACGATGCGATCTCCTGAAATGAAACAAAGGGGTCTCGCGGACGCACGGTGCGTCTCTGGACCTCAGGCAACGAACGTTTACGGCATCTCACACACATAAGGAGTCTAGAGATGGCTATCAAAGTTCAAGTCAAGGAAAACGGCACCAGCAAGGTACAGCCCAACCTCTTCAACAACGGTGCAGCAATGGGCGTCAACACATCAAGCGACTTCGTCGGCGTACAGCCAACAAGCATGACCGGATTTGGAACATGGACCGCTCCAGCATTCAATGCATGGAACACCCCAGTCACAGGAATCAACACCATGAACAACTCAATGAACACAACACCAGCATTTGCCAGCACCAATTCACTGCCTTACGCCCGGCAGAATGCCTTCCTCGGTCAGCTCCCGGGCATGTGGCAGGGTGAAATCGCCACTCAGATGGGCACTGCACCAGTCATGAACCCCTGGTTCGCCGGCATCAACGCCCAGGCTGCCGCCCTTGTCAACGGATTCAACGGTCCCAGCTACAACCCAGTCACCGGGCTGCCTGTCACCTCCAGCATCGGTTGCCCCGCTGCAACGGGAGCATTCGGTTGGAACACCATGTCCGCTCCACAGCAGACCACGGTTGCATCCCAGCCCGTCAATGCTCATCTTCCAATCGACGTCCTCGACAACGGCTCCCAGTATCTTCTGGTAGCGGATCTCCCAGGCGTCAAGATCGACGATCTGGAGCTGGGTATCGAAAACGGCCTGCTCATGATCAAGGCGATCTCCCAGGCCACCACGTTCGTTCCCGGTGTCGACATGACCACGCCAGTTGCGACCATCAGCCGTGAAAAGGCACCGGTCAAGATCTACCAGCGAACCTTCTCCATCGGCCGTGACATCACCGTCGAGAACATAACGGCCAGCCTGAGCAATGGCGTTCTCACGATCAGCCTGCCCAAGGTCAACATGGTCACAGGAACACCTTCCCGTATTCGCAACACGGTAGTCGCCGCCTGACAACGACCGACTCGATTGCCCTGTGCGATCGAATAACGACATGCGACATGCCTCTCCGGAAGACTGTTTCGGAGAGGCATGTCCACATGGCGTTCAGGTGTTTGAATCCCACTGCCTCTTCGGCAGCCCACCTGCCGAACAGGCACGGAATGAAGTCCTGGATCATGTTTAAAGTCGGTTTGATTCTGGCATGCGACTTGCATCCTTACAACTGGTTCCAGTCAAGAACGTCTTGACACGAATCAGCAAGTGAATCAATCCGGAAGTTCGCTGTTCCGGAACTACAACGGAGATTGTGCCATGAATACGCGTGCTCTCTTCTCACCAGCAACGAATGCCGTCACGCTCGTACGTAACGAAGTCGAGCGTATGTTCGATAATGTCTTCTGCTGCAGCAATACAGGCTCACAGGGGTATCCATCACTCAACATGATTGATGACGACAACAACATCTACGTGGAAGCAGAGCTTCCAGGAGTGAAGATGGAGGATGTCGAAGTCTCGGTTACCGATGGAATGCTGACTGTCAGCGGTCATCGCACAGCGGTGACTCCAGTCGGGGCCGATACGCTCCGTCGTGAGCGAGGTTCGCTCGAGTTCGAGCGAAGCATCTCATTGCCCGCCAATGTCGATCCAACCGACACCAGGGCCGTTCTCAGAGATGGTGTCCTGACGCTCACTCTGCCTAAGACGGTTAATTCAAGGGCCAGACAGGTCCCTGTCACGGAAGGCTGAAAAAGTCGAACCTTGGACATTGAATGAAAGTATTGGATAGTGAATTGCAGGAGTATGACCATGAACACCAACACCACTAACTACATCAATTGTTGCGGAACAACGGAAGCGACGACTCCATTGCACGAGCGTCACGCAGCCAAGCAGCCGCAGTACTACAGAGCACCGATCGATGTCCATGAGAACGAGGGTTCATTCACCATCGTCGCGGACATGCCGGGATCGACGGCGGAGGGGATAGAGATCTCCGTCGAGGACAATTCCCTTGAGATCACCGGAAAGGTGCAGGACAGATATCCAGACCTCGGTCGTGTACTCCATCAGGAGTATGGAATCGGCGACTTCCATCGTCGATTCAGGATCGGCGACGGCATCGACGTCGCCAGCATCGAAGCGACCTGCAAGAACGGCATCCTGACTGTCTGTTTGCCCAAGTCGGCAACAGTTCAAGCCAGGACAATTGAGGTCAGGGCCGAGTGAGTTGCGTGACCCTCGGCTCACCGGGGCCGCCGCGGTGGGGCGGCCCCGGATTTTTAATTTCATATGCTCCACATGGGGCGCGAGAGGGCCCGGCACATGCCGGGCCCTCTTTTTCATTGCGGCGGGATGGTTTCATCATCGGGTCGACCACTCAGGAACGCCCGCTTCGGTTACGCTTCGCCTGACACGACAAACCACAGGAATCCACTGGAGCTCAACGACATGTCAGACGAATCATCCAATCCAGCTGTTCTCAAGCCCTGGGAAATACAAGAGCGAATGCGTCAATCCCGCGGTGTGCTGCTGGCGGAGGGGATCATCTTCGTTCTATGCGGCCTGTTTGCCATTGTCGTCTCGCCAATGCTGGCATCGACTCTGTTGATCCTCTTCCTTGGCTGGCTGGCTCTGGTCTGTGGGGTGCTCCTGTTCATCCGATGTTTCATGGGATCGATCGAATCGCAGGCCATGAATCTGATGAACGCGATCTTCATCACGGGACTGGGCGTCCTGTTCCTGATCTGGCCCTTTGAGAGTCTCGAGGTCGTCACGCTCTTTCTGGCGGCATGGTGTCTGATCACCGGCATCATGAATCTCGCCGGCAAGCCTGCTCGCTCACACGTTGCACCGGGCATTCAGTTCATCAGTGGAATTGCCGGAATCATTCTGGCCGTGCTACTGCTGCTCTGGTGGCCTTCGGATGCCCTCTGGGCTCCAGGAATCCTCTTCGGTGTCCAGCTGCTCTTCGGGGGAATGGCCGTTCTGGCGATATGGAACGCTCTTGGAAGTGGATCGGCTGCAGCGTCCCCGCCAGAGACCACTCAGAGATGAGCAAAAAAAGGAGTGCCGCGTTATTCACGCGGTACTCCAGGAGGAGAGAGAAGAGAGTTCTTTGGTACGCCAGAGGCTCCGAGGGGCTCTCAAATGGCGTAGCTAACAGGACAACACTCTCCACGAGACTTCCTTTCGCCTCTTTTCAGGAATCTGAAATCAATCTGGATAGAACGGTCAGCTGCCTAGCGCGGTATAAAACCATCTCACAGGTGCTCTAGTGCCATCTGGAGCTGAACAATGTTGGCCGTGGAACCAGATTGAATGACTAGATTTCTCGAACCCATTCCAGATGAGCAGGAGGAAAGCCATCCGTGGCATGCCACGCTGCTGTCCTGGTCTGCCTGGTGGAGACATCTGCTGATCATCATCGCGGCGTGTCTGGCGGGAGTATTCGCGTTGTTCTTTCGCGAAATGGACATCTGGGGATTCGAGTTCTTCAGAGCCCTCACAGGCAAGCATGAGTGGATGGGATTCAAGGTCGAGGGATGGCTTGGTGTCGTTCTGGGAATGGCGCTCATCACGGTCTCGATGATCGTGATCATGAGACTTCGCGACGTGTTCTTCCCCGGGACGGAGGGCACAGGCATCCCCCAGGCGATTGCTTCACTTCATGTGAAGGAAGGCCCCATTCGTCAGTACATGCTCTCGGGCAGAATTCTGATCGGCAAGACGATTCTGCTCTGCATCGGTCTGTTTTCTGGCATGACGATCGGCCGAGAAGGGCCTTCGGTGCATGTCGGTGCCTGCTTCATGTATCTGATCACGAAGATCACGAGGTTTCCGCGTCACCTGGTGCAGCGTGGTCTGATTCTGGGTGGGGGTGGCGCCGGTATCGCCGCCGCATTCAACGCTCCCGTCGCCGGAATGATCTTCGCCATGGAGGAGATCGGTCGTTCGTTCGACAAGAACAACGCCAGCGCAATTGTCCGAATCGTGGTGATCGCCTCAGTTGTCGTGGTGGCGGTCCTCGGCTGGGACTACCTGTTCTACGGCAGTATCAACAAGTCCTTCGGATTCGATCTGATGCACTGGCTCGCGGTGCCCGTGATTGCCGTCATCGGAGGTTTTCTTGGTGGCTTCTTCGCCAGAGGGGTCGTCTGGGGAACGCCCATCGTCAACAGGAATGTCCGCAAGCATCCATATCTGACTGCCGGTGCGCTCGGACTGTGTCTGGCGGGTCTCGGACTGGCCAGTGACGGTCAGTCGTACGGTAGTGGCTATCCACAGGCGCGTGCCATACTCATGTATCGCGGCACGGACTACTACGGCGTCCTGGAGCAGGAGAAGACGGCGACCACGGAAGAGCTCTATGTCGCCTACAAGAGTCTGGTGAGCCAGCGGACGCTCATCACGGACAAGGACATTCTCGACAACTCCGTCGCGGAGATCGACATGGCCTGGAAGACCCTCGGTGATGCCGATGAACGGGATTTCTACGATCAATGGCATCGACCGGAGGGGTATCCCTGGTGGTACCCATTCGCCAAGGCAGGTGGCAACTACTTCAGTCTTATCAGCGGCATTCCGGGAGGGCTGTTCGATCCCAGTCTCTCGGTCGGGGCCGGTCTGGGGAACATGTGCGCCGATCTGTTCCACGATCTCTTCGGGGGGATCAATCCGCAATTCGTGATCATGCTCTTCATGGTGAGTTATTTCGCCGGTGTCGTTCAAAGCCCCATCACTGTCTTTGTCATCATGATTGAAATGACCGATGCACGCTTTGTGACACTGCCTCTGATGGTGGCTGCCATAGTGGGTTACGAGTGCTCGCACCTCGTATGCAAGACCGCCATCTATGAAGCCTTGGCGGAGATCTTCCTAGGAGGTATCGAGAAGAGGGCCAAGGAGCAGGGAATCGAGTCTGAACCCGCTCCCAAGGGCTGAAAACCGATTCCGGTCCCTATTCGATGAACCGGCGAACTCGTTCCACCCGGTGACGTATCAATTGAGGCGAATCCTCGGATTGGCCCCATTTCTCTACGTCTCACTCTTTGACCGACAACTCATGAACCATTGAAACACAGCACGGACCGTGCGTGGGATTGCCATATGGGATGTTCCGAACTTCGCAGTAATCTCGACCTCTATCTCCAGCAGATAAGTCGCATTCCGCTTCTGACAGCCGAGCAGGAGAAGGTGCTTGCCTGGGGAGTGATCAATGATCACTGTCTGGATTGCAAGCGTCGGATGATCCAGGCCAACCTCCGTCTGGTGGTGAGTATCGCCAAACAGAACATGCGTACCGGCCTTTCATTGCAGGATCTGATCAATGAGGGCAATGTCGGTCTGATTCGAGCGGTGGAACGATTCGACCCTGCCATGGGAAATCGTTTCTCCACCTATGCCACCTGGTGGATTCGAAAGACCATCAAGCAGGCCGTCATGGAGTTCGGTCAGCATCTCCACGTTCCGACCTACATGCGGCAGCGAATGGCGGCATGGGACAGGACGGTCAAGCAACTGGAGGTACAGTTGGGCCGATCGCCGACCTCGGATGAACTGGCTGATGCCATGAATGTCCCCCGAAGCAAGTTGGCGATCATTCAGAGAACGATGGCCGCCACTCGATCGGTGCCGACAGGGAGTCATCTCGATGATGATGGTTCCATCGGAACGGTGGAGGGCCAGGCCGACGACCTCTTCGAATCGGGTCAGGTCGTTGCCGAGCGATCCGAGGACATGGAGAAGATGCGGCAGTTGATCTCCACGTTCGAGCCCATGGCGGCAAGAGTGATTCGCATGCGTTTCGGACTTGAGGGACGTCACCCCTTGACGCTCAAGGAGGCCGGTCTGGAAATTGGTCTGACCAGAGAACGGGTTCGCCAGATAGAGCAGGCTGCTCTTGAAAGACTGCGTGACGCCTTCCGCGAGGCCGGCTTGCATAGGCACAATTCCCTGAGCAATGCCCACAAGTGGGCTGGATGATTCGGCGTCAGGCTACGAGAGATATCGCAGGCCGACATGCCACGTGCCATCCACGGGTCTAGACCAGGCAACGACAAGAGACGAATGTCTATGTCCCTTTGCGGGAATCCGACCCAGGACCATCCCCGTCATCCCTTCGATGAGCGGAACGGTACTGGTGATCAGGCAACCTCCCTGACTCTCGTTGACAACGCCGTAGCGTGCGCCCTGATCGGGTGCGTGGTGCCAGGCTATGAGCACCTCTCGGTCTGTCTTGGTTCGTGATTCGGTACGTCTGTTATCCAGACCGGAGTTCTGGCAGGATCTGGACATTGATTGGTCATGAAGCATGAGCCCAACGTCCAATTGAAGTTGGATCAAGTCAATTCGTCAGATCGGATTTGGCGATCGGCATGCATGAAGACGCCGATTATTCCGGCCATTCGGACTGTTCAGATGGACTAGAGGCGATTGTCACGTGCCTTGGAAAGCAGTGATTTCATCGTTCCCGCAGTGTGCTCGTCAGCGGGTGAGAGCTTCCTGGCCTGTTCTTCGGCGTGATAGGAGCTGCGTACCAGCGGGCCGGATTCAACAACCTTGAATCCCATATCAAGTCCCTGCTCGCGGTAGGTCTCGAATTGATCCGGATGAACCCAGCGATCGATTGGCAGGTGATTCCGAGTTGGTTGCAGATATTGACCAATGGTCACGATGTCGGCGTCGGCGATCTGTCGGATGTCGGATAGCACGGTTTCGATCTCATCGTCTCTTTCACCGATTCCGACCATGATGCTGGTCTTGGACACGAGCCCGGCATCGCTTATCCGGCGAAGTACCTGCAGAGAGCGGTCGTAGTCGGCCTGTGGCCTGACCGCGGGATGCATTCGCTTGACCGTTTCCATGTTGTGCGACAGGATCTCGGGCCTGGATCTGATCACGACATCCAGATCCTGCTTTGATCCCTTGAAATCACCAACAAGTGCTTCAACGGAGAGATCAGGGCAGGATTCATGGACTCTTTCGATGGTTTCGGCCCAGATCGCGGCACCTCCATCGCTGAGATCGTCACGATCGACGGATGTGATGACGACATGATTCAGATCGACTCTGCTGAGTAGTTCCGCAACTCGACGAGGCTCATCGGTATCGACCTGGGGAGGCCTGCCTGTCTTGACGTTGCAGAACCCGCAGGATCTCGTGCATGTATCGCCCAGAATCATGATCGTGGCGGTACCTCGACTCCAGCACTCACCGATATTGGGGCATGAGGCTTCCTGGCAAACGGTATGGAGGCCATGAGCGTCGATCAATTCCTTGGTTTTTCTAAAGGCTTCTCCACCAGGGGCTTGCGCTCTAATCCAGGCAGGCTTGCGGCCGACAGCCATTTGGTATGGAGTCTCAGAGGCGTTGTTGAGCACCATTCCAGTGAGGCTTACCTGTTGCTCACCAACATGTTGGCGAGCAGTGTCGCCACCAAGGGGTCTTGGGTGGCGTGGTTTTCTTTGGTCTGAGCAGGCAGGTGGCATCCCTAGAGTTTATCGCGGACGAGCCTCGGAGAGAAGCTTTTGAATTCATCCCTTTATGAGGTTTCATTATCAACTCCATATAAGGATCGCGTCGATGAATAAAGCCGAGAACAGGCCCTCAGGACCTGCGTAGAGTACATTTAGCATTCATCTCGATTCAATTCGGGCATGGGTAAGAGATTTGGTGCATCGTAGTTATGGCCAACGGGCTTCAGGAAGGAAGAATGTCAGTGCCGCGTCACAGATACGGTAGCCTCAGGACCGACAGATTCAGGGTGTTTTCCATTCTTGGGATACTCGGATTTGTGTTGCTGTCTGCTGGCTGTGAAGTGAACTCATTCTTCGATCCATCCGTTACTGGACGGTTTGCCACGGCTCCGACGACGATGCCGATCCTCACTCGAATCGACGCCATCGAGCCGGGTACTGATCTCTGGGGCCAGACAACGAGTGTCATGCCAGAGGATCTCGTCCCAAGCGATCTGTCCTATCGAGTGACTCCCGGTGACACTATCCAGGTTGAGATCTACGAGCTCTATCAGCGTGGCGCCTTCTTTCCGTTCAGTCGAAGAGTGGATCCTTCCGGCAACATCAATATTCCGGAAGTGGGCCCGGTGCGAGCAGCTGGACGAACGTCGCATGGACTGCGTGATGAAATAGTCAGGGCGCTCAAGTCAAGTGGAAAGGGCCCCATCGATCCAACGGTATCAGTCGACATCACCCAGGGTGGTGCCTTTACCTACACGATGTACGGGCATATCTCGAGTCCGGGAAGGTTCACCCTTCAGGATCCGGATCTGCGACTGCTCGATGCCTTGGCGATGGCTGGTGGTCCACCCTTGAGTACGGACAAGATCTATCTCGTTCGCCAAGTCAATCTCTCGGATGAATTCAAGCCTCATTATGAAATCAGCGGTGACACGTCGGGTGGTGCGTCTGTGACAACAGGCTCCTCCAGCTCATCGACTGTTGATTCGAGTTCAACCAGTTCCTCCACATCCCAGCCGGCGGCTGTTGATATCGAGCAGCTGATCAACCAGTTGAACAACAACAGGACCTCAACTCCAGCTGCCTGGATGCCTCAGGATGAGCCCATTGTCGATATCGATGATGTCCTGTCTCCCGGAGTTCAGCGGCCCCAGGCAGTGGATGTCGACGACATCAACGAGGGCTCAAGTTCCATGCCCTCCAGCGACAATGCCTACGTGTACGTCCCTGAACGCAAGGAATGGGTCCGGGTCAAGAGCTCCGATCCAAAGGTGGCCAAGATGGCCAAGGCGGAAGATTCGTCCGTCGTCCAGGATCTCGTTCTGGAACGGGTCATCGAGATCCCCTACAAGCGTCTGAGTCATGGTGACAACAGCTACAACGTCGTCATCAGGCCCGGGGATCAGATCTTCGTCGATGGTCCGCCGGTTGGAATCGTCTACATCGATGGGCAGATTCTTCGTCCAGGTGTCTACAACCTTCCGACAACGGACGAACTGACACTGAGCAGGCTCATCGCGGCCGCTGGCGGTCTCAGTTCCCTCGCCATACCTGAAAGAGTCGATCTGATTCGGGAAGTGGGCGAACATCGAGAGGCGACGATCCGTCTCAATCTGGCAGCGATTCGTCGAAGGACCGAGCCGGATATCTACTTGAAGCCGAATGATCACATAATCATTGGAACAAACTTCTTGGCCTATCCCCTGGCGATCGTTCGCAATGGGCTTAGAGCCAACTATGGATTCGCATTTCTACTGGACAGGAACTTCGGTAACGATGTATTCGGTGCACCACCTTCCAACATCGGCAACAACTAGCATTGTCTGATGCCATTCCGATCCTGTTCGAACTTGATCGGTATTCGAAGTTCTGTTCAGCATCTTCTGTCGTGATCTGGACATGAGCACTCAACAACCTTCACATCCATCGACCTTGAACGAGCAGCCTTCAATGGCCGGGGTTGATCCATGGCTTGGCGGTGCATTGGTCGCGTTGTCGGCTGTATTCATATGGATTTTCTGGTCCTTCCTGCAAAGGCAGTTCCACTGGGCCATTCAGGAACAGGCGGATTGGGGTCATACGCTCGTAATCCCCTTCATCTCATGCTGGTTCGTCTATCTGAACAGACAACGTGTCTTTGCGGAGCCGTTCTCGATTGCCTGGTCGGGCTTCGCGTTGATCCTTCTGGGTGTGATCGTCTACAGCATGAGCGCGTTGGGGCCCATTGTTCTTCGCCACCACAACATCATGGGATTTGGCGTCGGGCTGAGCATCTTCGGGATCATCCTCTTCTTCTGTGGATGGAAGGCGATGCGATGGCTGTGGTTCCCTACGCTCTATCTCATCATCTTCGGGCAGACAGTCTCCGATCGTCTCCTGGAAATCGTCACGTATCAGCTTCAGGACATTGCCGCAGTGGGTTCGTTCTACGGCTTGTCATTGATTGGATTCGACGTTGAAAGATCGGGTAACACGCTCCAGCTGTTCCATCAGGGAGAAATGGTGCCCGTCAACATCGCCGAGGCTTGTTCGGGCATGCGAATGCTTGTCGCCTTTCTGGCCCTGGGTGTTGCGATCGCCTATGCGGGTTTCCCATTCAAGACGCGGTATCCATTCCTGACTCTATGGATCATGTTCAAGCGGTTGTTCAGTAAAAGAGCCATGGGGCCCAGTCTCAAGGGGAGAGGATGGATGGTCGTCTGGACCATCGTCCAACGCGTTCTTCTGGTGTTGCTGGCTTTTCCGACGGCGGTCTTCGTCAATATTCTCCGGGTCATGACGCTGGGTATCCTGGCAACCCAGGACAGCGCGTTCGCGGCAGGTGATTTTCACACCATGGTCGGCTTGTTGTGGCTCGTGCCCGCATTCCTCATCTACATGGGTATCGTCTGGCTGCTGAAACAACTGATCGTCGATGATGAGATCTCGTCGAGAGCAGGCACTGAAGATGAGGCGCGTGTGGATGTCCGATTCGCCTCCAACACCCGAATCGCCTTCTTGACAGCGATCATTCTGCTTGTCGGTGGAGGGCTGTCCATACAGCTGGCGGCGAAATCATTGGGTGTCTATCTCGAGAAGGAGCCAGTCGCCCCTCGACACGCGCTCGATACGATCCCCTACAAGGTGGGTCCATGGATCTCTTCTCGGGAGTCCGAGTATCGAATGGACGACGCGGGGGTTGAGCAGCTTGGAACACAGCGATACCTGACCAGGCAGTATTTCAACACCGATAGTCCCGGCGAGCCTCCCATGCAGCTTCACGTGGCGTATTACACGGGCCATATCGACACGATCCCCCATGTACCCGATCGATGTCTCGTGGCGGGTGGCCTCACTCAGGAGCAGGCAGAGCCGATCAATTACGATCTGGAAATAGACGAGTCCGGCTGGATCGTCGACCCGGACCATGAACTCGACGGAGAGTCGTACAGGATGGTCACTCTTGAACGGGAGGGCGATCTGGAAGAAGTCATTCGATTGCCGATCGGTGATTTCAAGCTTCGCACGACCAGGTTCGGGAGTCCTGCAAATCCGGATCTTTCCGTATTCGCAGGTTATTTCTTCATCGCCAATGGCCGATTGACACCTGATCCCTGGGGAGTCAAGTTGCTGGCATTCAAGCCAGAGGACAAGAAGGCCTATTTTTGCAAGGTCCAGCTCACGACAGCCTGGGAAGAGCCCCTGAGCACAGAGAGATTCCTTGAACTGTCCAACTCCTTCATGGAACCTATGATTCCCGAGATAGCCCGGTGTCTTCCCGACTGGGTGGACGTGTCCGCCGATACCGATACGCAATAGCACTCAGCATGTACTGCAGGAAAAGCAACAATGCCTAAGAACAAGAAGAAGAAGACATCACGCGTCAACTATCGAATGCTGACCATCATCGGTTTGCTGATCGTGATGGGTCTGGGAATCATCGGGGGGCTGCTCTTCCTGAGATTGAAAGGCAATGTGGATCGCAATCTTCGTACCGCAAACGAATACTACGAAGCGGGTGATCTGAAGAAGGCCGGCAGCTATTTCGGTCGTGTTCTCAAGAAGCAGCCCGGAAACATCGAGGCCACGAACAAGCTGTTGGATGTATGGGCTCAGCGCTACCCTGAAACGCCGCAGCAGGCCTCGGAGATGTATCAGCAATATCTGCAGCTTCTCCAGCAGGCCTCGCTCCATGCGCCGCTAGGTGAAGAGGAGTCGAAGGCATCACGCGTTCTCGAGGAGCATTACCGTGCAGCCTTGCTGACGGGCGATCGGGTCTTCTGGACTCTCTTGCGCCAGGTCGCCACCAATACCATCGATCGTCTGCCCGAGAACACGGATATCGTCGCCAGGGCCTACTACCTGAGAGGGGCGTGCGATCTCCTCTTGGAGGACGAGAAGCTGACCGACAACATCGACGGCATGGGAAACATTCGTTTTCCGGGTGAAGCGGATCTTGAGAAGCATCTTGAACTCGTTCCGGACAGTGATATCGGTCTGGCCAAACTGGCGTTCGGTCGAATGGCGGTAGCTCGGCGACTCGGGCTTGAAAGCCGCTACGCCCAAGAGGAACGTAATCTGGTCCTGGCCAAGGAAACCTTCAAGAAGGCGGTCGAGACCAATCCACAGGGTGTCTACACGGTCCTGGAAATGCTTCGGGACGCCTACGTCGACCAGCTCTGGCACATCGGCAAGAACATTCGAGAGCCCGGATCCATATCCGTCGAGAAAATTCAGGAGACTCGCGATCGAGTCGAGGATTCTCTGGCTACCGCGGAGTTGATCGTTTCATCCCGCGCCATCGATAATGAATCCGCGATCATGGATATCGTTCGGTATCTCAGGCTTGCCGATGGATTCGAGGGCGAGAACAGATCGGCGAAGATTCTCGAGGCGGCCATCGAGGTCAATCCGGAGAATGATCGTTTCCGATACAACCTGGCAAAGAGCCAGTTCGCCGAGGGTGAATACGAGGCTGCATTGGCCACCGCCATTGAGATGATCGAGATGGAACCCAAGCCCATCTCCCTCGAGGCCCGCACCCAATGGGGCTACAAGAAGATGGCCGCCAAGCTCGCATTCGATACCCAACATGCGTTGTTCGTCATGCAGTCCGATGCAGATCGGTCCGAGGAATACGCTCAACTGGTCATCTACAGGGACACGCTCCGCGATCTGGTCGCCGGGGAAGATGACAATGTGATGCTGCTTGAAGCGGACGCCAAGATCGCGATGGCAGATCGGGAGTATGCACAGGCTGCGGGGCTTTTCGAGAAGGTCATCGCCCAAGGATCGCCTTCAGCAAGAACATTGCGGCTCGCAGCCGGTGCATTGGAGCAGAACGGCCAGAACGGTCTTGCGGAGCAACGGCTGAAAGAGTCCATAACGGCCTACCCCAGTGATCTTCGAAACCATCTCCAGCTGGCGGAACTCTACGGGCGACTGCAGGAACCAGGCAAGGGCGCCGCGATATTCCGACAGCTGCCTCCAGCCGTCATAGAACGAAATCAGATTCTGGCTCAGGCATTCGAATCACTGAAAGTGATGGAGATGAGTGGTCAGGGGATACCGGAGAACATCTCGGATCCGGTACTTCTGGCACTTGCTCAGGCGGATCAGGCGATCGATGACGGGGACACCACTGCCGCTCAGCAGATCCTGTTGAATCAGCTGGCCAATGGCAACGAGGACATCCGGATCCTGGTGGGATTGGCTCATGCCTATTCCATCGGTGGAGATGCCGACAAGTCCCAGCTCTACATTGACAAGGCTTCCAAGCTACAACCCAACAATGAACGTCTCAAGCTTCTTCGTGTCAGGTACGGGGATCCGGTCGAAGGTGTCAAGATCTATTGCAAGGACCGGTATAAGGATCCGCTGGAATGCGATGCGATGATCTACGAGAATCTGAGAAATCTCGCGAAGGTCAGGGAGCAGCTTGCGAAATCCACAAAGGAAGCCGGGAACTTCGACCGCAGTGAGCTGCATCTGAAGGTCGCCGCGGCGGCTCGAGAGGCAATGCCGGAATACCGTGCAGCTGCGGATTCCGCGGTGAACACTGTCGCCGGTGCCTACATAGGTCGATTCGAGGAATACCTCAATGAAGGTGATTTCCAGAAGGCCAGGGACATGCTTCCGAAGGCTCGAGAGCTGAACTTCGACAAGGTTGAAGGCAATCTCGCCGAAGCCAGGCTCGAACTGGCCATAGCGGCCAGCAAGCTCGACTTGGAAGAGGACGCCTCGGAATCCATTGCCAGGGGTATCAGTGCCGCACAAAGGGCGACAGAACTCGCGAGCTGGTCTGATCTTGCGTGGCGAACACTTGCCTGGGGATATGAACTCAGTTCCGACATGGCCAATGCGGAGCGTGCCTACGAGGAATCATTCCGTCTGAATCCGACCAGTGCAGCGACCTTGCAGAAGTATGTGATGCTCCTGCTCAGGCCCGATGGCAATTCAGCGAGAGCGTTGGCTGTTCTGAGGGAGTCTTCACAGAAGTTCAGCAATGATGACAAGATCACGAATCTGTGGTTGGAGGCCGAGGCCAGGTTCGGTGATCCGGGAATAGTCTTCAATCGAAGAACCGCTAAATGGAAGCAGAAGCCGGAAGACCGGGACAACGCCATCCGTCTGGCGGCACTGCTGGCGATGCTTGAGCCGACCCACGAGATGTTCCTGGATGAAAACGGCAAACGCTTGATTGCCGCTCGCGAGTGGTTGGGATTGTCGGCCACTCGGCAGGCTGAAATGCTTGGCCAGCTCCAGTTGCAGTGGGATCAGATCATGGATGAGATCCTGAGCGGCATCGAGACCAGCGATGACGAGGATTTCTATCAGGCCATCATGCACGCCCGCATCTACATCGACAGGCAGTTGTCGGACAAGGCGGCGGGTGTCCTGAGGAGGTATCTCAACAGCGTCGATGCAAGGGCCGACAGACCCGTGCAGGTCATGGCATCCGCTCAGTTCCTGATCGACAATCAGCGAATCGGTGAAGCGATTCTTCTTCTGAAGGAAAATCTCAAGATCCAGTCCAGCAAGAGGGAGATTGATGCCGCACTCGGCTCAGTGCTCTATTCCCAGCGTGAATACAAGGAAGCCATTGGGTATCTGAAGTCCGCACTTGAAGTACCGGATGCGGACGTCGTGCTCAGGGACAGATTGATCGAAAGCTATCTGAGGACACAGCAGTTCGAAGAAGGTCGTCGTGAACTCGCCATTCTCAGGGAGATTGGTGGGAGGTTGTACGAGGTCTCAATGCTGGATGCGTTTCTCTCCGAGAGAGAGGCCGCGATAGCGGGGGCCAGGGGTGACGCCGAATCCGAAAAGCTGGCGATCAGTCAGTATCGCGATCATTTGAGAAACGCTATCCGCATCGATCCGGATCAGGCTCGAGCCTATGAGCTTCTCTCTCGTAGCCTGCTCACCGAATTCATCCGTACCAGAGATGCCAATCTGCTTGTCGAATCCGAGAAGGTTCTGGATGGCGCGAGTCTGGTTGCTGGAGGCAATGAAAATCTGATTCTCCTGCGGGCCGACATACAGCAGGCATCCAACAACATGCGAGGTGCGATTCTGGATCTGGAGGAGTTTCTCCGATCGAGCCCGACCGCACGATCTGTTCGGGAGAGACTGGTCGCGGCGCATATGGATTCGGGAAGCCCCGACCGCGCTGAGGATGTGATTCGGGCAGCCGTTGTCCTTGAGCCCGATTCGCCGGTGTGGCATGAGATGCTGGGCGATTTCATGTATCGAAAAGGTGATGTCTACGATGCGACCACCGCCTACATCGATGCGTTCAACATCAAACCTTCAATCAGGCTGCTGGCTCGACTGAATGATGTGACTCGATCGACGGAGCGGTGGGATCATGATTCCGCACTGAAGATGGTCCAGACCCATCAGCGAATTCTCCGTTCGAGTCCGTTCTTGCAGTCGATTCAGGCCAAGGCACTCTCACGAGTGCGTGCCAATGCACAGGCCAAGGCTCGAATCAAGTTGGCCAGGGATTCCTATCTGAGCTCGTTCGAGTCTGGTGATCTCTCCAGAGTGTGGTTGCCGAGCTGGTTCGAGGATGTTCAGGTCGTCTTCGCCAACGAAGATCCGATGGCGGGTGAATCCTTTGCCTTGAATTCAATCGAGGGTGAGCTGACCATCGAGGATCTCTCCGGAATGGCTCTCTATTGGAGTCGATGGGATTCTCCTGAGACTTGGGACAAGTCACTTGACTGGCAGTCCAAGGCGGTGGAAAAAGCCCGTCAGGACAATCCAGAGAGAGTTGTTGAGACACTATCCATGCTCGGTAGCCTGCAGTTGGACTCCGGTAGGAACACGGATGCGGAAGGCACATATCGTCAGATTGTGGATTTGAGTCCGGGTGACTCGATGGCCCTGAACAACTACGCCTATCTGCTGGCCACCCTGGGCAATAACTCCCAGGAGGCGCTTCCCTTTGCAGAGGAGGCCATCAATCTCGATCCCGACAACCCCGCGGTAATCGACACACTGGCGACCATCCAGGAGCAACTTGGAAACTATGACGCCGCGCTCGTCGGAAGATTGAAGCAGCTAGATTATCGGCCTCAGGATGCCGAAATCCTCGGCAGCATCGCGATGCTCTATGCAGATCATTCCCAGAACCCTGAAAAGGCGATTCAGTTCGCCGAACAGGCCACGAAGATCATGCCGAGGAACGCCTCATTGATCGATGCGGAGGGCTGGGCCTTCTTCAAATCCGGTCAGGTGGCTAAAGGTGAGGATCTGATTTCGCAGTCAATCCGCCGTCAGGCCACTTCCAGAGCCCATTTGCATCTTGGAGAGATCTATTTGAGCCAGAACCGCGTAGAAAAGGCCAGAGAGCAGGTGCGTTTGGCACTGGAAATTGCCGATGATGAGGCCATGAAGGCCAAGGCTCAGGCATTGCAGGAGCGAGTTGCTGCTGCAGGTTGAGTCCAGGTTTAGCAATTGAGCCCGATAAGTGGGCAATCAGGAGGCTACGTAGAGCAGATGTCGAAACCCACGAGCAATCCAGGTGGACGTTCTTCACAACCCTCGTCGCGCCCGCGAAGCGGTTCACCCGCTGCGGGTGGGGTCACGATAGATCCAATTCGGATCATTCGACAACATGTGTTTGGTCTGTTGATTTCATTCTTGATCGGCGTCGGCCTGGGAACGGGCGCCTATTTCTCCCTGCTGGTCTATTCGCCCCAGTACAGTTCCGAAATCATCTTTGAGATCAGGCCCGGACTGAGTGATGCTACCGAAATCGGTACACGGGACTCGATCGACACCAAGGCGGTTGACCGGATTGCCAAGACGCAGACCAAGTTCATCGTGGAACGCGATGTGCTCGAAACAGCCATTCTGGACCCGAATGTCAGAGGTACCCAGTGGCTGACGATGAATTTCATCGACCCCATCTCCAACCAGCCCATGGTCGAGAATGCTGTGGATGATCTGCAGACCACGCTAAGCACCCCCATCTACAAGGACACGAATCTATTCAGTCTGAAATGGTCGGCTGCCAAGCCTGCGGATGTGCCCAAGGTGCTCGATGCCATCGCTCGAACCTATGGCTCGAAGCTGAAGCGTCTCGATGAAAGGCAGTTCAGCGACAACGAGTCCTTGTTCGAAGATCAGCTCCGCCGCACACGTCATGCGCTTCAGGACCTTCGCGACGAAATTCAGGGATTCATCGTGTCCAAGGGCATCACCACGCTCGACGATCCGCGATTCTCTCAAACGGCCTCCGAAGTGAACAACCTGACCCAATCCATGACCGCCGCTCGCAATGATCTGACGAGTGCGGAATCCCAGTACATGCAGACCGCTGCCAAGCTGGAAGGTACTGTCGAGCCCACTTCGGATGATGTGGTCGAGGCTGAAAACGATCCCTCCGTACAAAGCCAGATACGTGTCCTCGAGACCTATCGGGCGGAGGAACGTTCGCTTCGAGAGCGCTTTCATGCCACATCGAACCAGATTCTGCAGATCGAAGCCAGTATTCGCGGAACACAACAGCAGATCGAGGCGAAGACCGATGAGTTGTTGAAGCGAAACCTGAATGCCAGGCTTCGGCAGTGGTCCTCCGAAATCAACCGGCTCAAGAGCCTGGTGGAACGAATCGAGACCGACCTCGAGGAGAAGGATGCGAGGATGCGTGCATTGGCATCCGACGCGTCGTTGTTCGAATCCTACGTTTCACAGAGAGATCTGCTGGAACGACAGAGAGACGAGCACCTCCAGTTGATGAACAGCGTGAATCTGATGAAGCTCCGTGCCGATGCATCGCGAGTCAGGCAGGTCACCACGGCAGAGATGCCTCGATTTGTCTCATTCCCGAAGCCTGAAATCGTGGTTCCACTAGCGGTGGTTCTCTGCATGGGCTGCTATCTCGCCTACATCTTCCTGAGAGCGCTCACCGATCAGCGAATACACACGCCCAGCGATCTCCTGGTCGTTCCCGGAACGAGACTGCTTGGAGTCATTCCGGACACGGAGGACGATCCGACGATGCCCGATGCGCCTGAACTGATTCAGAAACATCATCCCGACAGTGTCATGGCGGAAAGCTGTCGTCAGGCCTGGAATGCCATTCGTCGATCAATGAGTCGGCAGGGGCATGGTTCCCTGATGCTCGCCAGCGGCATGCCCGGCTCGGGTACGACGACCGTTCTCTCCAACCTTGCGCTCTCCGCAGCAGCGGGTGGATTGAAGGTGGTTGTCGTCGATGCCAATTTCCGCAAGCCAAATGTCAATTCAATCTTCGATCTGGAGGATGATGGCAAGTTGGGATTGGGTGATCTTCTGGGAGGCAGCACCGAATTCGATCAGGCCATCACATCCAGCAATGGAATCGATGTGATCGGCCCGGGAACTCCGGCGAGCAGGGTCTACGAACGGTTCAACGATGCGTCGTTCTCCTCAGTCATGGCAGAACTGCGAAGTCGGTACGACTGCATTCTCATAGATACGGCGCCTGCCGTTGCAGCCGGTGATGCCATGATTCTCGCGAACAGGGTCGATTCCGTCTGTCTCGTCGTACAGGCCGGGCAGGAACAGCGAGGCTTGATTGCCCGTCTGGTCGGTCAGTTCGGAGATACCCAGGCGGACATGCTTGGAGTCATCTTGAATCGTCCTCGTCAGACGGCAGGTGGATACTTCAAGAAGAACTACCGTCTCATGGCCAAGTACACCGAAATCGAAGACTAGTTCACGACTCCATTCAGCAACGTCCGCTCAAACGCTTGAAATACATGCCCATGTCCAGTTCGGAATCCTCTCGACACATTCTGGTTACTGGCGGTGCTGGTTTCATTGGTTCCCACCTCGTCGAGCGTCTTCTCCTTGATGGAGACCGAGTGACGATCATCGATGA
>DEYM01000031.1 GCA_002364555.1 Phycisphaerales bacterium UBA3158
GTGGCCAGTCCATCGGGCTGGACGAACTGGAATTCGATCAGCCCCGGCTCGATCTCCGACACCACCAGTAGTCTTGAATCGACCTGTACGGCATCGATCAGGGAGGAAATCCCCGTCTCGAACCTGGCTTTCGACCAGCCCTCATCGGAGTGGACCTGAATCCATGTTCCACCATTCTCTTCCCGGAAGAGCATGAATCGATCATTGAAGCCACCAAGCTGAACGGCGTTCTCGCGAACGTCCACGGGCATATCGATGAGCTGCCATTGGCCACGCCTCAACGCCTGGATACTTCGTCTACCGGATTCATGCTCGAGCAGGACCACTGGACCGGCTGTTGTGGCGACCATGTTCACGGGAACCCCGGGATCATCTTCATCTGTCTGAATGCTGGGGAGCAGGGACATGCCGGTACGAGGCGATGGAAGATACCGCTCAAGACTGCTGTTCCAGTCCATCTGAAGAACACGAACAGGGATCAGATCCAGGCGTCCTTCACTGGCAGGCAATGTGAACCAGACGGAGTTCCCCAGAGCGGCAAGAGACGTCGGCTGTTCCTGAAAACGTCGGATGGAACGATGGACCAGAGGATTTTCACGACTCCCCGAATGGCTCAAGCTCCAGAGAAGGCCTTTGCTCTGGGTTTCCGGTGAGGCGATCACGAACCAGGCATGCTCGTCGCTGCCGGCAACCAGCAATTCATTCCCCATCGCCTGCCCACCCCAAACGGTGATCAGAATCAGAAGGAGTCGTTCAACGACTGCTGGAAGCAGATTCTTCACCGCTCATCTCCAGAATGGAACCTTCGATCTCGGGTTTAAGGGCATCCCGGAGGATGGCCACATCGAAGATGCGTTCAATCGGCTGGTCTTCAAGACTGGCCATGATCCCCTCGAAGGCGAACTTGATGGAGGTCTCGGGGCTTTCAAGTGGCTGTACGTCCATGACACGTGAAACAACGGGCCAGGCCAGCGAAGAAAGATCCGGGACCTCGATTCGCTTGGTCTTGGCCGAAGGCGATTTCAGAATCAACCCTCTACTTCCAGCCGTATCGCGAATCTCGACCCTCAGTGGCCGCCAGTCAATCGTGTTGACGGTGATGTGAAGTTGTCGCTGAGCCCCATCGGTTTCAGGGGAAGCGACTCGCCAGACATAGGTTCCAATCGAATCGCCGGTCATTTCGGCGGAAATGAGATCCTCGGAAGGAGGTGGCGGCACGGCACCAAGACCGACCTTCATCAACTGAATCATCTCGAGGATCGTCAGCCAGGAACCATCCTCAAGCCTGGCATTCCGAAGACGATCGATCGAGTCGATCAGCAGTCGAGTCGGCTGCTGCGAGAGATCGAACACCCATGCCTTCTGGTCATTCATACCCAACCAGAGATAGGTATCACCCAGTTTCGAGACACGAGCAGCCAGACGATCAGGTCCATCGATCCAGAACTCGAGATCACCCTGTTCGAAGTGGGATCCGGACTCATCCGCCCATCTGAGTTCGACGACGCCCCAACCATGAAGCCTCTGCAGACGCTCCGCTCTGGCTTCCATGGCTTGGGTCGAGGGAGCTGGAGAACCGCCCGAACGCGATCCTGACCGATGGGACTCCATGCAACCGGAGATCAGAATGACCGTGAAAAGCAGGAGGCAACGCATATCTAGAGATCTGTTTCCAGAACCTCTGACAGCTGTTCACTCAGAGACAACACATCATCATCACCCAAGCCAGGATCGACGACTTCGATCGGAGGCGACTCGGGGGTTGAACCCTTGGGCCTCATCTGCCAGATCACGACCCCCTCCTCTTCGGTTCGACCCAGAAAACGAAGAAGCCGCTTCCTCATCAGAACCAGGGCCAGGACGAATCGAAGCGAGACCTTTCGGGGGTGATCCTCCCCTGCAAGCTGCTCGAAAATGGTCAGGAGCACCGTTTCGTCGATCAGCTGCCTGGGCTTGGCATCCGCCTCTGGAACGACGGTTCGCCAGAAGCTGAAAAGCCCCTCTGGACGGATTCCATCGTCCCAGGCCTCGATTGAGTAATCCACCCGTTTGAGGCCTTCCTCACCATCCTGGCAAAGGGAAGCCATGCAGGGGGTACCCGGCAGAAGCTCGATATCACGGGCGGCACAGCGTCCACTGGAACGGGTAACGGGATAGCGTCCATCAATCATCCCAAGATCCTACGACTTCAGGGCAGGAACTGCACGTCCGGAGATGCCAATTCTGCCGATGGGTATACTTCTCTTACGAGCATTCTGGAGTCCTGCTCTGCCATGACGGAATTCTTTTCGACCTTCGACAACTATCCCAAGTGGGAAATAGCCATTGAGCTGGGGCTGATCTGGCTGTTTGTCTATGTTGTGTTCCGTTTCCTCAGAGGCACACGTGGAGCCGGGGTCATCAAGGGCATCGGCATCTTCTTCGGGCTGTTCCTGGTCCTGATGCTGTTCTGGAGAAGCACGGAGTCGTTTGGTCGTCTCCAGGTCATCTTCCAATATGTCATCAGCTACGTGGCATTTCTGCTGATCGTGATCTTCCAACCGGAATTGAGACAGGCCGCCATACGAATCGGGCAGACGAGATTCCTGAGATCGAACCGGGAACCTCGAATCGAGTTCGTCGAGTGCATCAGTGAAGCCGTCGACTTTCTCTCGAAAAACCAGTTCGGAGCCCTGATCGCGATTGAACGAAGCGTTCGACTCGGTGGCCTGGTCGAAGGCGGACAGATGCTCGATGCGAAGTTGAGTTCCCGTCTTCTGCAATCAATCTTCTGGCCCAACAATCCACTGCATGATCTGGGTGTCGTCCTCCGGGACAATCGAATTCTGGCAGCGGGCGTCCAGTTCCCCCTCGCGGAGGAAGGCAGCCTGCCGGCGAGATATGGCTCACGGCACAGAGCGGCCGTCGGACTCTCCAATGAAAGCGATTGCATCGTCGTCATCGTGAGCGAGGAAACCGGCGTCGTCTCGATCGCGATTGAGGGACATCTCCAGAGCCCGATACCTCGAGATCGCCTGACCGCCGTACTGACGCAGATTCTGGAAGTCGAGGAAGCAGTCCAGGGCGAGCAGATCGCCTCGGCCACATCATCCGACAAAGCGGAGGCGTCCTGACATCATGACCTGGCGCAAGATCGACATCCCGACGCTCCTACTGGTCACGATCGTCACCGTTCTCATCTGGATTCTCGCTGAAGACAGGACGCATGAAAGCAGCACCTTCCCCGGCACGGTCAAGTTCGACGTGCCTGGTGAAGATCTGTTTCTCGTGAGCCCGAGCAGTCATGGGCTTGAGCTCGAGATCGATGGTCCACCCAAGGCCATTCAGAAAATGCAACGTCGCCTGAGAAATCCGATTCTCCTGCCGGCCACCGCACGTGACGGAGAAACATCAGATCGATGATCTGGCTTCGAAGATCATGGCGATCGACGATGTTCG
>DEYM01000077.1 GCA_002364555.1 Phycisphaerales bacterium UBA3158
GCACGCAGCGGATCAACCTTGATGGATCTAATTTTGGGGAGCTCACCTGATGCGGTGAGTGGAGGCGAGCTTCGTCGTACTGTTCCAGTTGGATGCGTGGAAAATGGAATCTGCACGTGCCGCAGTGTTTTTTCCGATTGCACATTTTGGATGTCCGTCATGGACCGATGGAATGTCGATCCGATCAAGTTCTATGAGGAGCAACGATCTTTGACCCGCATTAGAAGGGCATGGCGTTTGTACGCCGGCATCGGAATCGGTGGGGGAAGGGCAATGCGTTCATGGTGCCGTGATCTATCATCCTTTTATACTGCCATCGCCGCCATTTCGGATACCAGGTGCATAATCGATTCATCGAAGTCGCCCATGTACGCTCTTGCGCTGGAAGCTTGTCCCGGAATAGATCTCAGGATTATCCATCTTGTCAGGGATCCCCGCGGAGTTGCTTGGTCGCTGGGAAAGGATCAGTCGGTGAATACAGCCAAGGGTGTGCCCGCATACGTGAAACCGCAGTCTGTACGAAAAAGTGCGATTGAATGGAGGCTCGCCAACAGCCTCTCTGAGCGGTTAGCTAGATGTCTTCCGGAGACCCATCAATGCAAGATCCAATACGAGGATTTCGTTGCTGACTGGCCTTCCGCTCGAAAGAAGATCGAGAGTTCTTGTGGAATCGAGTTAATACAAGATCTGAAGGATTTGGAGGTCGAGGGATCTATTCCGGCCAGACACATGCTTGCGGGAAATAGACTTCGGCAGGTCGATTCGATATCTATCAAATCAGATGAATCGTGGAAGACCCAAATGCCCGAAGATTGGCGAAGTGATGTAGAGCGGATATGTGGTAAGCAAATGTCTAGATTCGGATATCAGAGAATGGAGCGAGGCATCTGATGTGCGGCATCGTGGGGATATTCGGCGGCTCATTTTCCATCGAGCAGCGCAAGGGCCATTGCGAGAAGATGAGGGACGCCATCTCGCATCGAGGTCCGGACGATCATGGGATTTTCACATCGCCGAATGCGCCCATAGCCATGGGTCATCGACGTTTATCCATCATCGATACATCACCTGCCGGTCATCAACCGATGACAAGTCATTGTGGTCGATGGACACTCGTCTTCAATGGAGAGATCTACAATGCGAGGGAGCTGGCAGCTTCACTCGACGACTCCGTTCCGATACGTGGTCATTCGGACACAGAGGTCCTTCTTGAATCGATCGCTCGAGATGGTGTTGAAGCTGCGGTCGCTCCGGCCGTTGGCATGTTTGCATTCGCGGCTTGGGATCATCAGGACAAGAAGTTGTATCTGGTTCGGGATCGCATCGGCATCAAGCCGCTATACGTGGTCGAGCACGGTGGCTTGCTTGGATTCGCATCCGAGCTACGTTCATTCCGCCAAGTTCCGGAGCTGCATGGGAATGTATCCAGGGGCGGCCTGGCCTCACTTCTCAGGTTTGGTTACATACCTGGTCCGACTACCATTCTTGATGGCACTCGCAAGCTTGCGCCTGGTTCCATGTTGATTGCTGAGCTTCAGGATGGTGCTTTGAAGACCCGAACACATCGATGGTGGTCGATTCCCATCCCTCCCGAAGACACTGTTGGCAATCTTGATGAACGAGAAGCCATTGAAATGGTTCGAGATGTCATCAGCCAATCAGTCTCGGATCGTCTGGTTTCGGATCGGCCACTTGGTGCATTCCTATCAGGAGGCATCGACTCGTCACTGGTAGTGGGCATGATGGCCAGAGCGAGTACGGAATCGGTCCGTACCTACTCGATCGGTTTCGAGCAGGAGGCGTACGACGAGGCATCCCATGCTCGTGCAGTAGCGAGCCACCTTGGAACCCAGCACACCGAGTTGTACGTTCAAGAGCAGGATGCCATTGATCTGGTTCCACAGATGGGAGCACTCTTCGATGAGCCGTTTGCGGATTCTTCACAGATTCCCACCAGTATGGTTTGTCAGTTGGCAAGACGAGATGTCGTTGTGGCGTTGTCGGGCGATGGGGGGGACGAACTCTTCGGTGGCTATGAGCGATACGCCTGGACGATGAGACTGTGGAAGCGGATCTCAAAGGTTCCAAGGCCTATCAGACGATCCATGTCTCTGGGCCTACGGACAGTTCCAGCGCCATTGGCAGCTTCATTGGCGAAGACGATCAACCGTTGCGTTCCACGTCGCTATCAGGTTAGGAATCCATCTGACAAGGCTCGTCTGATGTCGCAGCTCCTGGGGGCGAAGGATGCACGTGATCTCTATCAACTGCTTGTGGGTCATTGGAAGAACCCGGAACGAATTCTGGTGGGTGGCCTTTCCCAAGAGGAGCAACCGGCCTTTCCTGATGTACCAGAGATGGACGACCGGCATGCCATGATGATGACCGACATGCTTGGATATCTGCCAGATGACATCTTGGTGAAGGTTGACCGAACAAGCATGAACATCGGACTGGAAGCAAGAGTTCCATTGCTGGACCACCGATTGGTTGAATTGGCTTGGCAGTTGCCGATGCAGCTGAAGGTCAGGAACGGCGAAGGTAAGTGGCTCTTGCGTCGAGTTCTGGAGGAACTCGTACCACGGGAACATTGGGATCGACCCAAGCAGGGGTTTGGTGTTCCGATCGGACAATGGTTGCGTGGCCCGCTCAGAGACTGGTCCGAAGAGCTGCTTTCAGAGGAACGATTGAATAGAGAAGGCTTCTTCCAGCCTGGACCTGTGAGAAAGGCCTGGGATCAGCATCTCTCTGGAACACTGGACATGGGAGCCTACATGTGGGACATCCTCATGTTCCAATCTTGGCTGGAGGCGAACAAGTAGTCATGCGCATCGTGCTCTTTACCGGTTCTCTGGCCACGGGTGGTGCCGAACGTCAGTTCGCACTGCTGGCTGGCGAACTTGTGAAGCGGGGGCATGAAGTGCATTTTCTCACCATGGAAAGCCGTTCAGACAATCCCGACTATCTGGAACTCCTGAGAGATGTCGAGCATCATGTTCTTCATGACTGGAGATGGCCCGGTCCACTGAGACTCATTCAACTCCTTGGAATGTGGCGATCCGTTCGACGTGAACTCAAGCAATTCAATGCGGATGTCGTCTATTCGGCTCTGGAGTGGCCCAACTGGTTGGCAGCTCGAGCAGTTGCCGGAATGAGCAAGCGGCCGGTATGCGTGGCGGGAATTCGAAACTCCTCCGAAATCATGAGCTGGAAGAGAAGGCTGCCCATCACGCTATTGGCCAAGCAGGGGCATCTTGATGGATTGATCGCCAATTCAAGGGCGGGACTCGAAGAGTCGCATCGAATCGGCATGAAGTCGGCTTGTGAACAGGTCATCTCGAACGGCATTGATTCAACACGGTTCGGTCCGAATCCGGACGCTCGTGAGAAGATGCGTTCAGAACTGGATGTGCCGTCTGGTTCATTGCTTCTCGGGCATGTCGGCCGGATAAGCCCGATGAAGGATCACGAGACGCTTCTTCGAGGGTTTGCACTGGTTCTGAAGTCCATTTCCGAGGCCCGACTCGTCTGTGTTGGGGATGGGCCGAAGACGATACGCGATCAACTCCGGTCTCTGGCCTCACAGTTGGGTGTCGAGTCTCGCATACGCTGGATCAGCCGAGAATCCAGAATGTCGTCCCTGTACGCCGCTCTGGACGTGCTCGTCATGTCGTCCCGCGATGGTGAAGGCTTCCCGAATGTGGTCTGCGAGGCGATGGCCTGTGAGACACCCTGTGTCGTCACCGATGTAGGCGAAGCATCGAACATAGTCGGCGACACCGGACGAACGATTCCAATCGGCAATCCGGATGCACTGGCAAGAGAGGTCGTCCATCTCAATGACGAGAAGGGCATGGGTATCCTGGCACGCCGACGAATAGAGGACCATTTCAGTGTCGAAAACATGGTGTCTCGTACGGATGCGATGCTTCAGAATGTGATGGAATCCTCAAGACGATCCTGATCCCTTGCCGCGTGTATCCTGCGTACACATGATCCGAATCGCCCATGTCATCAACAATCTCCAGACAGGTGGAGCCGAGACGACGCTGCTCCGGTTGATGGAGCACATCGATCGAAGTCGCTTCGAGCCCTTCGTCCTCGCGATGATCGGAGAGGGCACGATCGGGCCCAGGATCCGTGAACTGGATATTCCCGTCGTCGCTCTGGGCGCAGCCCGTCGGCGGCTCAGCGTGCGTACCTTTCTCGAGATCAGAAGACAACTCAAGGAATTCCAGCCGGATGTCATCCAGTCGTGGATGTACCACTCGAACCTAGCGGCCTATCTTTCAAGAGGCGCCGTTCGAAACCGGCCTGCCCTAGCCTGGAACATCCGGCATTCACTCCACGATCTGACTCACGAGCCATGGATGACGCGACAGGTGATCAAGGCGGGGGCCAAGCGGTCGATAAAGGTCGAGGCCATCATCGCCAATTCCGCCGTGAGCATGGAACAGCATGAAGCCATCGGCTATCGCTCATCGAGAAACGAAGTCATCCCCAACGGATTCGATCTCGAGGCGCTGAAACCCGTTCCGAACGCGTCCACCAAGCTGCGTGAAGAGCTCGACATCGGCGAGTCCGCATTCATCGTTGGTTGTGCGGCCAGATTCCATCCCATGAAGGACCAGCGGATGCTGGTCAAGGCCACGGCTCAACTGGTTGAACAGGGACGTGATATCCACTGTGTCCTGATCGGAAGAGGGTGTGAGACCGGCGGAGAAGCGGAATCGCTTCGTCCATTGCTTGGAGAGCGTCTGCATCTTCTGGGTGAGCGCCGTCCACTGGCGGAAACCGTCTCCGGTCTCGACTGTCTCGCCGTTGCATCTGCATGGGGAGAGGGGTTCCCGAATGTCCTGGCCGAGGCGATGGCCTGCGAGGTTCCCTGTGTCACGACGGATGTCGGCGATGCCGCCGCCATCGTCGCTGATCCGGACCGTGTCATTTCACCACATGATCAGGAGGCCATGGCCACCGTGATCGGCAACATGCTGGAACTCGACCCGCAAACGAGAATGGAACTGGGGCAAGCCGGTCGAAGAAGAATCCTCGAGAACTACCCGATCGCGAAGATCATCAGGCACTACGAGGATCTCTGGTCCGATCTGGCGTCATCACGGACGAGCGTCTCATGAGCCGTGTACTGGTCATGGGAGGATTGGCCCCGACGTTGTTTCTCTTTCGCGCACCATTGCTGCGGGCGTTGGTCGAGCGCGGACACGAAGTGATCGCCACGGCGCCGGACGAGGATGATCGGGTCGCCGACGCCATGAAGGATCTTGGTGTGCAGTGGCGACCACTCGACTTCGAGCGCAATCGAGTCCAGCCTGTCCGGGATCTCCTCTTCGTGCAGAAGATCAGGAGACATCTCAGGGACATTCAACCCGATCGTCTGATCACCTACACCATCAAGCCCAACATCTACGGTGGATGGGCGGCGAGATCGGAACACGTACCATCAGCCGCGATGGTGACCGGACTCGGCCAGGTGTTCACGACACCGGGAATCCGTCGTACGTTGGCGACTCGCATGTTCCGTAGCGCCTGTCGACATCATGATCATGTGTTCGTGCAGAATCCCGATGATCGATCCGATCTGCTCGATTCGGGAATCGTGGACGATGAATCGAAGATCGTCATGACGGCCGGATCCGGAGTGGATCTCTCGGCATTCCCATCCATGCCGATGCCCGACCGTCCCATCTTCCTGATGCTGGCAAGACTTCTGGAGTCAAAGGGCGTCAGGGTTCTGATCGATGCGGCGGTGAGACTCAAGGATCACTGTCCCGAAGCATCGATTCGAATCGGAGGCATGGAGGATCCCGGAAGTGGCGGCATTCCAATGGATGAGATTCATCAAGCCCATGACAAGGGGATCATCGAGTACCTCGGTTATGTCGCGGATGTGAAGCAGGCGCTGGCCGACTGCAGCGTCTATGTACTTCCCTCCTGGTATGG
>DEYM01000147.1 GCA_002364555.1 Phycisphaerales bacterium UBA3158
GGCATCGCCATCGTTGTCGTAGTCCCCGACAGCGGGGCACATCCCGTAGCCAAGTACCGCCGCCTCGGGAAGGGACTCCTTGGTGATGTCCGTGAAATTGAAATCACCATCGTTTCTGTAGAGTCGATCGCCTGCGGTGTTGGATTCTCCCGGATCGATGGTCGAGGCTATTCGTCCTCCCTGGACGAAGTAGAGGTCAAGGTCGCCATCGTCGTCGTAGTCGATCATGGCGACGCCGCCTCCGATGATCTCAGGCAGGTTGTAGTTGCCTTGCTGTCCGGAGATCCATTCGAATTCAACACCTGAGGTACCGGACCGTTCCTCGAACCACGGGCTGTTCGATGCGATCTCCCGTTCAGCGGACACGTCGGCCGCATCCTCCGGATCAGGTCCGCATGCTTCAAGGCTCAGGATGCCGATCAGGATCATTGGTATCGAGACGGCTCGAAGTTCGATCTTCATTGTGACTGCTTCTCGAATGCCTCGAATCGGCCTCGTATCATCATGATCTTGTCGTTGCCGGGCAGAATCGTCAGGCCCTCCTGCAGCGCAGCCATGGCGTCTTCCCTTCTTCCCTGTGCGTATATGGATTCCGCGAGAACACACCAGCCAAGGGCATTGTCCGGAGAGACTCTCGTGACGAGACGGGCCTCCTTCTCCGCATCGATGGCTCTCCGCGCCCTCAGGAGGACATGGGCATATTGAAGTCTTTCCCTGGGATCCTGCACGCCCAGGCCGAAGGCGGCATCGAGACGTCCGGCGGCTTCCGGAATGTCGTTCCGGACGATGAGCAGCCGTGCCATCTGAAGGTGGGCGGCCGCCACGGAAGGATTGAGCTCGATGGATCGCATTGCATGGGTCATGGCCCGGGAGGATTCATCGTTCTGGTTGTAGGCCATCGAGAGATTGAGATGGGTAGCTGCGTTGTCGGGCTCCATGTCCTCCGCTTTTCTGAGAGTCAGCAGCCATCGCTTCAGATCGCCCTTGCGTCTGTAGGTCTCACTTCTTCGATGCAGGACGTTCACATCCTCGGGCCATTTCCGCTGTGCATCCAGAATCATCCCGACGGCTTCATCGTTCTTGTTCTGATCGAGAAGCGCATCGATGCGATCCAGCGTCGCGTCGATGCCTCGGCGATGCGATTCGAGATTCGTTCGCCATGGATCGGGAAACTTCGGCTGACGTGCATCGCCTTGAGCCAGCCAGGAATCCGCCAGTTCGGACTGTCCCTGTCTTCGATAGGTCTGACCAATGAGATAGCGCAGGTATGGATGTTCGACCTTGCGTCTGATTCGTTCAAGAATGACGCGGGCGTCCGAGAGCCGATCCTGTTCCATCAGGGCCAGTGCCAACGCGACATGACCGCCTGAATTATCCGGATCGATTCTGATCGATTCACGTGCCAGTGTCTCCGCTTCGGACGTCCGGCCCATGTCCATCGACCAGAAGGCCGCTATCCACCAGAGCTGGGGTTCGTCGGTGGCGAGGGATCTGGCGGTGGCGATGGATGAGATGGCTGATTCATAATTGCCCATGTCATGGTGCGCCACAGCAAGCATGTACCAATGCAAGGGGTTGTCCGTCTGTACGGCCATGATCTGGTTCCATGTCTTGATGGATGTCCCCGGCATGGCATTGGCCTGATAGATCATGGCCAGCTCCGCCCGTGTGGAGATATCCCCGGGCGTGGCCTCGATCAGATCCAGTTTGTCTTCAATGGCCTGCTTGACTTCACCTGCCGGCGCCATGGCCGAATCGATCCCAGGTGGCGGAGGAAGTGTAGGGGCAGAATCATTACATCCTGTCAATGCGAGTGCCATTGACAAGATTGCCAGAGGTCGCCAGATCCTTAGTGAGCTGGAAGACATGTTTTGATGATACAAATTACAGGTCTGCAATGGAATCAGCGTTTCGTAAGAGGCTCCGGGCGTGCTATTATCAGGTCTAAATGGCAAGCATCCCCCATGCAGCAGCCTGTCAGACCTCTTTCGAGGCGCCTCGCCACCGAAGCGAGATCGCGAATCGAACTGGGCGAATGATCCAAATGGTCGAGCAGACCGTGATCGGATACGAACCGTTCTTCGATGTTCGGCTACTTGTCTTTCCTGAGTTCGCTCATGCCGTACCCATTCATGATTCAATCAAGAAGCTGCGTGAGGAACTCGCGGTGGAGTTGCCCAACGAACACATCTCCGCCTACGAGAAGGTCTGCAAGAAGCTCGGTTGCTACATCCAGACCGGCACATTCATTGAGCACGACCCGGCGTACGGCGATGATGTTCTCTTCAATACCACCATGCTCGTTGGCCCCGATGGTCCACTTCTGAAATATCGCAAGGTCAACCCCTGGATTCCATGGGAACTCCATGCCTCTCCACATGATCTGGATCCGGAGGGCGATCACTTTCCCGTCGCCGATACGGAGATAGGTCGAATCGGTGTGGCCATCTGCTACGACTGGTTGTTTCCGGAATCGATCCGGCAACTCGCCTTCAATGGAGCCGAGATCATCTGTCGGGTGTCCGCGTACATGGATCCATGGGGGGCGACGCCTCCGATGGATTGGTGGACCGTCATCAACAGGGCAAGGGCCATCGAGAATCATTCATTCGTGGTGGCTTCCAATCAAGGTGCTTCGATGGAGGGATATCCTCCCTTCTCCTGGCCCGGCGGAAGCATGATCGTGGATTACCAAGGGCGGCTGCTGGCCCAGGCGGACCCCGGTCCCGGTGAAAAGGTGGTCGTGGCGCCAATCGATGTACGGTCATTGAGAGAGTCCAGAGAGCGATCGCTGGGGCATGACATGATTTCCCATTACCGATCGGAAGCACACCCCTATGCTTCCCAGAAGGGCATCTCGCCCATTCGAGACCATCCCATCGACAAGTCTTCCCTGATCGAGCGGATCAAGAAGTCTCGAAGGAGTTGATATTGAATCTCTTGTCAGCAATGTCGCTTTCACTTCTCGTGCTTCTCCTGAGCACGGGCTGCGATGAATCCCCATCGACCACGAACGAGTCGCGGTCAATCATGCCGGATGAGTTGATAGAAGCCAACAACCGTGGCGTCGGCTTGATGGGGAGCTTCGACTACGACGGTGCATGGTCGGTGTTCCGTGATCTGGTGGATCGCTACCCGGAGTATCCGCAGCTGCGGATCAATCTGGCGATCTCGCAATTGAACAGGCAGGGGCCCGATGACGAGACTGGTGCCATGGCTATTCTCGACGGTGTTCTGGAGATGGAGCCAGCCAACCTCAGGGCGCTCTACGTCTCCGCCATCCTGTCTGGTTACATGGGCGAGATGGAAAGATCCAATCGCCGTTTTCGAATGGTGTCAGATGCCGATCCTCTTGATGCATTCGCCTCGTACTACACCGGACAGGGGTACGCCCAGTCCGGAGAGCCCGAAGAGGCGTTGGTCTGGTTCAAGCGGTCCATGGAGCTCGATCCCTATCTCAGAAGCGCCATCTACGGAGCGGCCCAGGCGTCAAGAAGAGTCGGTCGCGAGGACGAGGCCGAGCAGTATCTCGAGCTGTTCCAGTCGCTGGCCGACAATCCGAGAGCTCATCTGGCGGAAATCAAGTACACGAAAATGGGGTCCAAGGCAGAAGTCAAGGTGCTCGGGGATCCGGTATCGCCAGTGAAGGTGGATATGGACAGGGTCTGGTCCAGCCCCGAGACGCTGGTCTCCATCGAAGGGGATCAGCGGTCTTCCGGGAGCAGCCTGTCGGCATGCGACATTGATCTCGATGGTCGTGTGGATCTCTTCTGCAGTGGAATCGGATCTGATGAGGACGGTTCCGGCGCGATGATCATCTGGAACAGGGAGAGTGGATGGGAGATCGATTCCTCCACGCCCATGTCGACGATCCCTGATGTCCGATCCACCTTGTGGGGTGACGTGGATGGCAATGGTTGGCCCGATGTCTTTCTTTGTCGCGACGGGGTCAATCAGCTCTGGCTTCAGGACGATGGTGAATGGTCCAGGAATCCGAGTATTGAATCGGCTCAGGAAGCTCCACTGGAAACAGTCGATGGAGCGATGTTCGATGCTGATCATGATGGCGATCTCGATATCTACGCCGTCAATGGAAATGGGCCCAGTGTCCTGCTGAACAACAATCGAGACGGGTCCTGGCGACGCATCGGTCCCGAGGAAGGTCTGCCGGCGACGGGAGCGGGTTCCAGGCAGGTGCTCGTTACCGATATCGACCGGGATAGAGATCTCGATCTGATCGTCTTGAACAAGGACGCGCCCAACGACGTGTTCGTGAACGATCGGCTTTGGAGATACCGTGCTGCGGAGGGCTTCGATGAGTTTCGGTCCCGCAGGATCATGTCGATCGTGGCCGGTGACGAGGATGTCGATGGCGTTCCTGAACTGATCACCCGGGATCCGGATGGTGTTCTGCATCGATGGACTCCCGGGGATTCGGGTCGTTGGAATCCCATTGTCATGGATCAGCCGGAGTCCGGGATCGGACAGGATTCAGTTCGGCCGCAGCTTGCGATGCTTGACGTCACCGGCAGTGGCGAAAAATCATTGATCAGTACATGTGCTCAGGGATTGGTTGATGGTGGGCAGGTCCTCAAGTCCCCGCAGCTACTCAACTGGATACCTGTGAACCTGCATGTTGAGAAAGGGCCCTCGATCGTCCTGCTCGAGTCGGGGCCCGAAGGGCGTGTCGAGCTTGTGGAGATTCCACCCGGAGACGGAAGGTATCCCTTCCTTGGCGTCTCATTCACTGGC
>DEYM01000099.1:0-7516 GCA_002364555.1 Phycisphaerales bacterium UBA3158
CGAGGATCCTCGACGAAATCGAGTCGAGGCTGGGTGTGAAGATCAGTGGTATCGATGTTCAGTTCAATGCGTCGAGGACCTCTGGTGGTTCTGCCTGACCATGTCTTATCGGGGGACTCCATGAAGTCCACTCACGTTGTCCTGTCCGGTCCAAGAGCCGTCGGCAAATCGACCATTGGCCCAGCAGTCGCCAACCGGCTTGGCATGACATTCATCGATCTGGATGTGGAGGTGCTGAACCGCTTCTCGGAATCCACTGTGGCGGCAGTATGGACAACGCATGGTGAATCTGCCTGGAGAGAGATGGAGACCACCGTGTTGGCCGATCTTCTGAATGAGCCTCCGATGGTGCTGGCGCTTGGTGGTGGCGTGCCCACGATTCCCGAGGCTGCCGAGTCTCTCAATCGTTCAAGACGGGAAGGTTCCGCCATGGTCATCTGGCTTCAGGCGGATCCGCATGAACTCGCTTCCAGACTGGAAACGTGTTCAGATGATCGACCGAGTCTGACGGGCAGCACTCCTGCGGAAGAGATCATCGAGATCTGCCGAATCAGAGCATCGAGTTACGAGGCGGTTTCCGATGTGTCCCTGGATGTGGGCATGATGGAGGAGTCGCAGGCAGTGGACTCGGTTCTGGATCTGATCATGCGACAGCAGCCATCGAATTGAAGATGGTCGAGTTGCAGTTGCAATAGAGTGGACGATCAGGAGCTGGGCGTGAGTCGACGACCGGTACGTCGCTTGCGATTGATCATCTTGCGACCATTTCTGGTCTTCATCCTGGCGCGAAATCCGAACATGCGGGCACGCTTGATCTTGCTTGTTCGTCTTGGGTAATGCATCGCCATGGCGAGAAGTCTCCGTGCCCTGTTGCATCCGCGTCAGCGGACCATATTCAAACCGGCTCTCTTTGATCCGGATCGAGCATATTAGCATCTTCCCAAGATTAGGCCAAGGTCATAGCCCGAAGTGTTGGGGGAATCCGTAATTCAATATATAGTGGAGGGCCTGGAGCCCCTTTCTGAGGCCCGTATTCGGCCTGAGTGGGCTGTCGGGCCGATTTCTCCATCTATTACCGGGACTGAGCCAATGCCTGATTCGATGATGGAGATAGCTGAAAAGGTCATTGGCCACCGATTCTCAGATCCAGAACTTCTGCATCGGGCACTGACCCATGCGTCCCTCACCGACGATCGACTGCAGAGTAACGAGCGGCTCGAGTTTCTCGGTGATGCCGTTCTTGGGATGGTCGTCTGCCAATATCTCCACGATCGTTTCCCCGATCTGCTCGAGGGGGAGATGACCAAGGTCAAATCGACCGTCGTCAGCAGGCAGGCCTGCGCCGAGATGGCTTTGGCCATGGGACTCGATGAGCTGTTGATGCTTGGGAAGGGAATGGTCACCAGAGGCCAACTGCCGACTTCGGTTGTGGCAGCCGTGTACGAGTCGATCCTCGGAGCCGTATTCGTCGATGCTGGCTTGGAGGCCGTTACGACTCTGATTCTCAGGGATATCGAGGATCGCATTCACCATGCGGCAGCCTCCGGCCATCATTCCAACTTCAAATCGGTTCTTCAGCAGATCGCCCAGCAAGTCTTCAGCAAGACACCGACCTATTCACTGATGGATGAAAAAGGTCCGGATCATGCCAAGTGCTTTGAAATCGCGGTGAGCATCGGCACCAGGCGATTCGAGGCCTGTTGGGGCGCCAGCAAGAAAAGCGCGGAGCAGGAAGCGGCCTTGAGCGCCTTGATGGAGCTTGGATATGCCCAGCGGCACGACTCTGGCGAGGTGCAAGTGAACCTCTCGGGTGACGAGCAAGACGAGGCCTGATCTACTGATCTGTCGGCATCGTTCCCGCATTGGTGCTTTCGAATCTCTGGGGGAATGTGATCAGACGGTGACCGTTGTCATCGTTGATGGAGAGTTGACCGAAGCCGCCGATCGTACTGCCCGCTGAGATCACGGGAACGCCTCTCTGGTTGTACAGATTCAAGGCGCCATCCCGTCGTCCGGCGGGAATACCGCCCACAAGCACCGGGCTTCCCTGGCCATTACTCAGATTCAGTACGCCGCCATTCTCGGAAGCCGCGAGGGCACAGGCTCGTTTTCCATTGGGTGACATCAAGGCCATGGTGGCACCTCGTTGCGAGAGTGTCTGCATGGTCGCCATCAGCGTTCCCAGCTTGTCGGACAGATCGACCCGTCCATTGCCAGATTCATCAGAGCGAATCGAGGCGACTTCCATGCCATCGGACGAAGAGGCCGTCAGCGTTCCGCCGCCATGTTCTCTGATGGTCATGTGGGCACCGATCTGACCCTGCCCATTGATCACAGCCATGGTGGGTGGTGTCGCCTGGTCGCCGGAATGCACCTTCACCGTCCCTGTGGGGGACTTGATCGAGAGACTGGCCATGTCGGCGCCGCCATAGAGTTGGGCCACATTCGTCTTGTCTTCGTCCATGAGCGTCATCTGGGTCCGACTCGACGTCGAAGCCAGTTGCAATTGATCGCGAATCGCGAGATAGCCGGCATCGTCGGCGGTCGAGATGCTGGTGATGCGGGCATCCTTCGTATCGAAGAGTTCGACGGCCGAGCCCAGCATGGTGCCTCCTATGGAGGCTCTGAGGCTGTCGTCCTTCTTCAGTTCGAGCAGGCCGCCCTGGCCCGAATCATGAAGCCGTGCAGAGCGACCTCCGGTGTTGTTCCAGATCGAGACCTCGCCACCTTGTTCATTGGCGAAGAGCCCGGCGATGGATTGTCCCTGGCAGTTCCACAACGCCATGTCACCACCATTGTCATTGGCGGATATCCGCATGACGTTGCAGCCTTTGGGTGTCCAGATATCGAGACGTCCGCCATCGGCATCACCGGCGGCGGCCAATACGACATTGCCCATGTCGTCGATGATCTCCATCCGCTTGGTTCGGATCACGTCGATGACCGCCAGGTCCGCTGCGGCGGCGGCCAGCAGTACGACCCCTCCGATTCCCGACATGCCCAGCCATCGTCGGGTCCTCCTCAGGGAGCGCCGGGTGGTGGCCAGATTGGATTCGAGTTCCTGGAGTCTTGCTTCGATTCTGTCTTGGTTCATTGAGGTCGTCATTCGATCGGTTCCTGGGTTTGTGAGCAGTTGATCCGCTCATCCTGTCAGTCGTGAGTTCAAAGAGTCTCGGTCGATCCACTCAGTTCATGGCCGTATCGTTCGTCAGCTCGATGGGGGCGTGGGCTGGTCGATCCGGAATACCGGCCCAGGCTCTGGCATAGAGATCGCTTGGTATGGCTAGATAGCCCGGGTAGTCCTTGCGAGCCTGTCGGACTTCTTCTCGATTGATTTCAACGATGCCGATCGGATCCGTCGTTTCGAGCAGTATCTCTCCATTGGGGGCAACGGCAATGGATGGTCCACCGATCAGCACGCCGTCCTCGGGCACCGGTCGGTTGACCGAGAGGACGTAGCATCCCCCTGTGAGCGCATTGGCCTGAAAGACCGGCTTCCATTTTTCATAGGTCGCCAGTTCAGTCGAGCGAGGCCCCAGAATGATCTCGGCGCCTTGGGCGGTCAGGATATGGGTACCGGCAGGTCTGTTGATATCGCTGCAGATCTGAATGCCCATCGGCACATCACAGATGTTCAACGGTCTGGGAATCTCGTCATCCGCCTGATAATGATCGGCTTCCCAGAAGCCCGGCTCATCCGGAATGTGGATCTTGCTATAGGTTCCGCGAAGTGTTCCGGTGGGATCGATGACAAGCGCCGTATTGCGACGAACGTCATCCTCTCCACGAATGAGACTTCCGCCAACCAGCCATATGCCGACTTCCGCTGCCACTTCCTGCTGCATGGCTGCTCTGGGGCCACCGGGCGATTCAGCATCCGAATCGACGGCATCCCTGGTTGATGGACACCAGCGATTGCAACCCAGTTCAGGGAGGACCGCCACCATGGCACCTTCGGCCCGGGCCTGGGTCAGTCGTTCGCGGAGTCGATCCCTCCCGTGCTCGTCATAGAAGGTCTCGCTGATCAGTGCGATGGTGAGTGCGTCTTTCATGCATGAGAGTGTATCCGGGGACACCGCTCGAATTGCTGAAACACCCCCTCGACTTTTTGTGAGATCCGGGGATTTGAGCCGAATGGCACCTTAGGAGCGGCATGGCTGAGACACATCGACATCGAGAACTCAAACGGCTGTCGGCCCGATGGCTCAGGGAGCAAGGCTTTCTGGCTGTGGGGATGGAAGTCCAGGATCCCACCGGTCGGTTCCGGGTCGATGTCGCCGGATGGACGGATCGGGCGATTGGATCTGGGGTCCGGATCACGCCTCGGAGCGTCCTGATCGAGTGCAAGCAGACCCGAAGCGACTATTTCAACAATGCCCGTCAGGCATCGGGCCTCCTGTCCAGAAGAGACGATCTGATGGAGGCGATATCGAGGCATCACCCGGAGGCGTCCCCCTTGTTCGTGAGTGGACGACGTACTCCTCTGAACCTCTTCGAGCCCGAAGCGGTCATCGATGATGATCGTGAACTCAAGCGACTTCGTGTGGAGCTGGCTTCGATCGAACGCCGTCTGTTCAGAGGCGTCAAGTTGGCCAGAATGGTCCGTTGGCGAGGTGCCACCCAGTTCTGGTTGGCGGCCCCGGCGGGCATGATCTCATGTGGAGAGTTGCCGCTGGGCTGGGGACTTCTGGAGGCATCCTCCGCCGTCATCGATCAGAGGACCAACGAGGGGATACCGGCATCCTGCATTCTGGAATGCCGTCATGCGGCGCCCGATCAGCCGGTGACCGATCGTTCGCTTGCTCGACTCGTCAGGAACATCGCCGTTGCCAACTCCCGTTTCGTGGGAGGGCGAACGGCGCCGATGGCTACCGTGGTTGTTCCAGTCGCGATTTGAGTCGTCATTAACTGCTATCGTGATCCGCATGCATGCAGCCATCTTCGATCTCGACGGTACGCTTGTCGACACCTACGACGCCCACATGAAGTCCTGGCAGGACATGGCCGGATCGATCGGGCATGAGCTGACGGAATCCCAATTCGCGAAGCAGTTCGGTAGAACCAACGATCCGATCATCCGGGAGCTCTTCGAGTGGGCGGGTCGGCCGGTTCCGACGGCTGATGAAATCAGCCATTACGCCGATCGCAAGGAAGCGGATTTTCGCTCGATGGTTCAGGATCACTTTCCGGAGATGCCCGGTGCCACCTCGTTGATGGAATCACTTCATCATGAAGGTTGGCGTCTGGCGGCGGGTACCTCGGCACCGATGGCCAATGCCCAGCTGTTTCGTGAGAAGCTTGATTGCGGAAGACTTTTCGAGACCATCGTCACCGGCGATGATGTCACGCATGGGAAGCCGGATCCGGAGGTCTTCCTGCTGGCGGCCTCGCGGCTTGGTGTCCCAGCATCGGCCTGCGTGGTGATCGAGGACGCCGCTGCCGGGGTCGAGGCCGCTCGCAGGGCCGGCATGGCCAGCGTGGGCTTCTGCTCGAAGGGAAGGACCTCGGCGGAACTCGCCGATGCCGATCTGGTCGTGAGTTCCCTGGACGGCTTGAGTCCCATCGTCCTGAGAGAGGCCATTGAGGCGGCTTCTCGTCGCAATGCCCGCTCTTGATTGGCTACACTCTTGGACCATGGAATCGGAAGCTCTCAAGTCGCAGGTTCAACTGGCAACCATCTGGTTCCTGGCCGCCAGAACGATGGCCGTCGCGGATGGCAATCTGCCCAAGGTCAAGGAGACCGTCGCTGGCCTCTATGCACGTTCGATCCTCGAGCTGCCGGAAGAGGCCTGTGTGGCCGCGAAGAATCCCGAGAACATCTCCAGTCTTCGAATCGAGGACTGCCTCGCGTCGGTGAGATCGCTTCCCAGGGCACTGGGCGAGAAGATCATGACCGGTGTGATGATGATCGCCTACGCGAACAGGGCCATGCATCCACTGGAAGTACGTTGGGCATCGATGCTCGCATCCGCGATCGGACTCGAGGAGAACGACTTCCAGAGGTGCTGTGTCGATGCTCGCGTGATCGCGACGATGATGAATCCTTCCGCTGAGGATGAGATTTCGTGACGATGTCCAGAAATTTCGATTTCATGGAGAACTATGATCGTCGAGTCGGGAGACTGGCCGGTCAGGCCGAACGATACGTCTACAGCGATCCCGAATCCTGCCTCTTCAAGCTTCGTTTGATGGTCGAGACCATGGCCCGGACGCTCATCGAGCTGCAGGCGCCGCATCTCGTCGATGCCGATCTGAGCACAATGCTGCGTTCACTGGAGCGATCCCAGATACTGACCCGTGCCCATGCGGATCAGATGCACGCGATTCGGCGTGATGGCAATTCGGCGGTTCATGGGGATCCCACGCCCGGCCCGACCGCGATGCGAAGACTGCATGATGCCCATCGTCTCTCAGGTTGGTACTGCCGAACGGTCAAGCGCGGTGCGAAGGTCAAGTTGCAGGCCTTCGAGCCACCTGAGCGTATCGCTGATCAGAAGAAGAAGGACTACTGGAAGAAGGGCGAGGCTCTGGAGGAATCCATCGAGCAGCAGCGTCAACGGACTCGTGAGGCGTTGATGCTGTTCAGCGACAAGGAGAACGTCGACAAGATCGCCTCCACGCTGGTGGATGAACTCAAGGGTTGGGACGAGTTGGCGATTGAAGCCGGCGAACCCATGATCGATGCCGAGTTCGTTGCCCTGGTGATGGCCATGGACATAGAGAAGCTTCTGGAGCATCCAAGGTTCGGTGTGCCCAGCAAGGAGGCGCACGCGATCGCCGAAGCTCAATACGACGCCTTTCGTCATGAGCTCGAGGCCAAGGAGGCCAGTTTCAGGGAACAGAGGCGTCAGCTGGCAATCGGTGAACAGCGGACCGGCGAACAGGCTGGATCCGGGAATGAGTGATCGAGTTCAGCCGATGTTCCGGGAAGTGGCCCCATGTTGATGTTGTGTCATCCAAGGACATGTCTGGTACTGGCATTGTTTCTGCTGATGGCCGGCGGATGTGCGAAGCATTCCTCTGGTCGGTTGCTGGTCAGTCAGCATGGTTCCCTCGATGGTCAGCCCGTCACGATCTGGACCATCGACAATGGCCATGGCCTCAAGGCCGAGGTGATGGACCACGGCGCAACGCTCGTCTCTCTCGAAGTGGAGAGATCCACCGGCACGATGGATACGCTCTTACTTGGTGATGATTCCTCCGGATCCCCGACGGATGTCCGGGAACCGCTGGGTGTGATCATCGGTCAGGATCGCGAGTTCAATCGGAGGGTATGGGCGGGCACGCCGTTCAATTCGACCGATGGGCTGGGTGTCCGTTTCAGACTGACCTGCCCAGCTGTTGAGGAGGGCCATCCGGGACGGGTCGATGTCGAGGTGGACTATGTGCTCACCGAAGACAACGAGCTCAGGATCATCATGAAGGCGAATTCACAGGAGGTGACGACCTTCGATGTGAATCATCGGGCAGTGCTCGATCTCCCAGACCAGTATTCGCTTCTCGCCCAGGGGCAGGC
>DEYM01000099.1:7909-17895 GCA_002364555.1 Phycisphaerales bacterium UBA3158
CTTGAGGAAGCGGTGGGGCAATTGCATCTGGCGGCCACGCTCGTGGATTCATCCGATGATCGCGTCATGAGCCTCTGGACCGATCGGCCTGTCCTTCGGATGGAGAGGCTCGGGGGTCCATCGACTGCTGCGGACATGGCTTCCAGGTCGATTCGAATCTCGAGTCCGTCCGAAGTCGATGGAAAACAGATGGATGGCCCGCTGGTTCCAGGCAAGCCCTATCGTCACGTGATCGAGTATCGATTCGATCCGGACTGACGCGTGGACGTCTTATGTCCTCTTCACCATTGGAAAACCCGGATCACCACCATTGGTGGCAATCCGGGTTCGTTCGTCAGAGACGGAGAATCCGTCTCGTACGAGTTCCGATCAACGCCCCCAGTTGGCGAGGATCTTCAGAAGGTCGTCGATTCCGGAGTATCCGTCTCCATCGACATCGCCATTTCCATAGGGTGAGCCTTCGCTGTCCCAGTAGTTGAGGATGCTCAGGAGATCGTTGATGTCGACGGTGTTGTTGCCATCGAGATCACCCTCTATTCCGACGCATACGGTGGCGGTGGCGGAGCGGACCGTGCCCAGTGAATCCTTCACTCGAGCCTCGATGGTGACCGTTCGAGCGGAGCGTTCAAGGTCCGTCGGGAACACATGGCAGACGAAGTCGTCCGTGGTGTCGAGAATCATTCCGGTGGTCTGATCGATCCACTTGATCTCGAACTGGCCGTTGAAGGTATCCACATTGGCCGTGAAGCAGACGGGTTCGTTGGGAAGATGGCAGCCCTGTTCGTCGTTCTCGACCTGGATGTCGACCTTTGGTGCAGGGACGGCGGCATTGAGTACGAGATTCATGCCAGTGGGTTCGCCTTCGCCATCACGAACGGTGCAGGCCAGTGCATAGCAGGGCAGGAGTTTCTCGGCACCCTGTGTCTGGGTATCCACCCAGTAGCCGACCTGGATCTGGTCGATCTGTATATCCGACATGGGCTGTCGGACATTGTTGATGAAGATCTGGCTGCCACGATCGGCGATCTGCTCGAGGAGTGGTTCCAGTTCCAGCAGCTGCACCTGTTCGCCGGCCCGAAGTGCTGTCCAGGACTGCACGCTCGCCTTGGCCAGTGCACCATCGTGTCCAAGCTCGATGACGGCTTCGGCACCTGGTCCGAAGGTCGGCAGGCCGTTGATTTCCCGACGGAAGATCGTGCGAGTTCGAATTGGAACGGAGTCGTATGCGAGATCCTCGTTGCCATCGATAGCCTTCTGGACATCGATATCCATCCACAGGAAGTCCTCGTGTGCCAGGACTCGATCCTGCATCGGTATGCCGAGGCTGCCGATGATCATGGACGCTCTTTCTCGAGCCTCTTCCTGGGAGAGCAGCCGTGGCATCATGTTGCCATTGTCATTCAGGTAGTGGTTTCGGTCGATGACATCCAGCGAGCCGTCGCCTTTCCAGATTCGAACTTCCTGATCGCCCTTGACGGCGATCATCTCCCGTTCATCGCCACTGATGCCGACATCTGCCTGGCAGAGCATGCCGAGGCTCTCGCAGAGGTTGTCCGTCAGGACACCAGTGCTCTGGGCATCCACATTCGGTGGCATGAGGTCAAAGGAGATGATGTGGGGGCGGGCATTGTCTCTGGCCGAGTCGAGCGTATCCCGTCCGATTCGAACATTGAGGGAATCCCCTCGGAACTGGATGGCGTTCTGGGCATCATCCTGAGCCTTGTGTCCGAGGGATTCGCTGCGGCTTCGGGTGCCGTACGACCAGCGTGTGTAGGTGCTGTCATCTGTGGGGTCGCTGTTGACGCTTCCCTGGCCCCAGAGGTAGTCGGAGCCCATGTTTCGAGTTTCACCGATGACCTCCGCGGTCCTGTCGACATACCAGTGGGTCTTCTCGGCGGCATAGAACCAGGATTCCTTCACCGGATAGGCCGAGTCGAACGAGCCTGAGTCGACCATTCGCTTGGCGAACTTCTTGCCGAAATTGTCGACGTCGTACATGTTCGTCTGCCATCCCATCACCAGGTGGACGCCGTTCATGGAGGCGGCCCAGCGATTGTCCTGCCTCATGGTCTGGCAGGCGCTCATGCCTATCCACTCCATGTCGTCGTCGCCCCAGCTGTCATGGGCATCTCCAGCCGTCATGGCGGAATCGTCGCTCGTCGTGTTGCTGAAGGTGATGCAGCGAGTCGAATCGCTGTAGTACTCCCCGCTGCGGCTTGAGCCATGGCCCGAGAAGAACACGAGGTCGTGCTCATCGGCGTAGTCGTTGTTCTTGCCACCGTATTCAGTGCGTTTGAAGTCCTCCTCGTTGGCACGTGAATTGCCGTAGCCACTGACATCCCAGGTAGAGGGAAGCTGGTCTCCGAGCTTGGTGGCGTCCTCGCTGGTGTTGGAGAGCGGGCTGCTCGAGTAGTTTTCGACCCATTCATAGAAATAGCTCGGACCGTCACCCTCGGCTCGATCAGTGGAATCGGTATCGATCTGTTGGAATCCACCTCTGGTTTCGGAGATGTCGACCAGCTCGGTGGTGGAGAGTCCCGCGGGAGTGATGCGAACCCCCATGTAGCGACCGGCATCGCCAGTGAAGCGAGTGCCATCGTCTGTCTTGTCGGTCAGGCGTCCCCAGGTCTGCCAACGGCCATCGGTATTGAGTACTTCAAGACGAGCATCGGTGAGCGTGCCGTCGATCTCGATCTCGTTGATCCATCGAGGCTGTCCGATGAACTGGATCTCGAGCGAGGCTGATCCATCGGAAGGCAGCGACACGCTGGATGACTTGTCGTTGTCCAGCGCGGAGAGTTCGGCTCCCGAGCTCTCGAGTGTTCCTCTGTTGGAACGAAGTCCGATTCGACTGAAGGACAGACGATTGTCCGACAGTGTGATGGGTGTGTCCGATCGATGGGGGACATCGGCCCTGCTACCCATGAGAACATTGGTGTGAGGTGTCGTTTCGGATGCAGTCGGTGTCTTCGCGACAGCCAGCATGGCTGGTGATGAAGCGATGACCACTGCAAAGAGTGTGTTGATTCGTTTGGTGTTCATTCCTCGGGCTCCAGATTGATGAGAAAAGGGTTTCATGTGAAGCAGAAGGTCTTTCAGGGCCTCTGCATCAGGGATGCGAACCAACTGATGGTCATCTCTCATCTGGAGCCGAAAAAATGTGACAAATCCCCCGGAGGCCGCTGAGGCATCCGAAATCATGTGGATATTCCCGTCGGATTGTCAGGAGGACTTGCGTGGAGTCTGAAGAAGCCGGAAATTCACGATTCCAAGCACGATCACTCCAAGGCCGATCAGAGCGACCCACCAGGGTGCGAACATGGCCGGTGGATTGACCGAGGGCATGGTGCCGTACATGTTGATGATCGAGACGACTGCTGGGCCACCGATGCCGATGAGAAGCGAGAGGACCAGCATCCAGCTGGCGAGCTTGGAGGGCTGTCTGACGGGCTTGATGTAATCCTGAGGGTCACTCTTCAGTCCCACATCGGATCGTCCCTGCCGTTTCTTGGAGTTGGGACGGTAGGGTGATTTCTGCACGGATCGATCTGTTTTGCGCTTGGCCATCGTCTTGGTCCTGGATTACTCGTTGTCAGGGTACACGCAGATTGAAAGCCTCGTGTGGTGAGATCGTCCGAATGATCCGGCTCATCCGCTGCTCATGTACTGCATCAGCATCGTGCACAGCCAGGCTCCGTAGGTGCCCACCGCATAGCCCAGGACGGCCAGAAGCACGCCGACGGGAGCCAGTCTCGGGTTGAAGGCGGCGGCGACGATCGGTGCCGAAGCGGCGCCGCCGATATTGGCCTGCGAGCCGACGGCGATGAAGAAGCTCGGCGCCCTGATGGCCTTGGCGACGATGAACAGAAGCGTCCCCTGGAATCCCATCCAGATCAGCCCGACGACGAACAGCCATTTATAGGTGGCGATGGCGGTGAGGTCCATCTCGAGTCCTATGACGGCGACAAGCATGTACAGGAACACGCTGGCGATCTTGCTTGCGCCGACATGTTCGAGCTTGCGGGCGCTCGAGAGGCATGAGAGCAGCAGTCCGATCGTGGTGGCGATCACGATCAACCAGAAGAACATGCTGGTGAGACTGAACCGTGCGCTCCATGGGGCATTGGCCTCGAACCAGGGGCCGATCGCCTCGGCCGAGACGAATGCGATACCGGTGGCGGCGAAGCCAACTGCGCAGATGGTCATCAGATCGGCCGTTGACGGGATACGGGCCTTGTTGCCGTACATCGCGTCGACTCGAGTCTGCAGATCGTCAAGGGCCGTACGGTCGGCCTTGAGCCATCGATCGAACATGTCCGATCGCCCAGCCATCCACAGCATGAAGCCCATCCAGATGTTGGCGACGATGACGTCGACCGTGATCATCGCGGCAAAGAGCTTCTCGGACGGAAGGAAGATCTCCTTCATGGCCGCCATGTTGGCGCCGCCACCGATCCAGGAACCCGCGACGGTGGAGAGCCCTCGCCAGGTCGCTTCGGCTCCCTCGCCTCCGACGACATCCGGTTGGAAGAGACTCACGATCCAGATCGCGAATGGTCCACCAAGGACGATCCCGACCGTTGCCGTGAAGAAGATGATGAGCAGTTTGGGACCGAGTCTGAAGATGCCGGGAATATCGATGGCCAGGCACAGCAGAACAAGGCAGGTGGGAAGCAGGAACCGGCTGGCGACGTAGTACAGATCGCCACCGGGATCCCCGATGATGCCGAAGGTTCCCAGGACACCCGGTATGAAATAGCACAGCAGAATCGAGGGCACGATGCCGTAGAACCTCTTCCATCGAGGATCGTCGCTTGATGATGTCCTGAAGATGACCGCGAGGATGACCAGCAGGATGCCCAGTACGGCCGCTCGATTCGTGATCCAGGCATCGCCATGGGCCATTTCCGCGGCAACGGTCTCGACGATCTCCGCGATCGGTGCTGAAGCTGTCGTGTTGTCGTTCACGATGGTGCGCTCGTGCTGAAGTCTCTCTGGATCTCGCGGCCGCCGGCATCATCACCGACGTACTGGCCTTCTCGAGCCACCACTCTACCGCGGAGAACGACCACTTCGGCACGCCCTCGTCGCTCCATGCCCTCGTAGCCGCAGTAGTCGACACGACTGAGACTGTCCGATTCACAGAACGGCGTTTCGTGGGTTGGATCGTAGATCACCAGGTCTGCATCCGATCCAATGGCGATCTCGCCCTTGCGTGGATACATCCCGAAGGTCCGAGCGGCCTGGGTGCTGCAGCTGTTGACCATGGTCTGCAGATCGATGCGACCGGCACAGACGCCGTAGGTATGAACCAGATCGACGCGTTCCTGGATCGATGGAATGCCGTTGGGAATCCTGGTGAAGGCGTCGCGTCCCATGTCCTTCTGGCCGATGAAGTTGAATGGGGCGTGATCGGTCCCGATCGTCGAGACGTGTCGGGACTCGATGGCTTCCCACAGACGATCGTGTTCCTCCGGATCCCGAAGCGGGGGGGACATCACGTACTTGGCGCCTTCGAAGTCGCCACGCTGGGCCCAGCTGCTGTCGAGTACCAGATGCGGTACCACGGATTCGACGATGACATCGACACCGGCGGCTTGAGCCGCCATGGCTCTCGCAACGGCATCGCCGCAGGAGGTGTGCACGATGTAGATTCGTGCGCCGGTGAGCTCGGCGAAGGTGCACAGATGATTGACCCCATCGACTTCCACGCTTCTGGGTCGTGAGGGTTCGTGCCATTCGGGTCCCGACTTGCCCTCGGACACAAGAGCTTGCTGCATGGCATCCACGGCTTCGGCATTCTCGCAATGCGCCGTGATCACGATGTCCAGTTCCTTCGCAAGCCTCATGAGCTTGAAGAGGTTCTCGTCCGAGATGTCCAGGGCCCCCTTGTAGGCGAGGAAGATCTTGAAGGAACGCACCCCATGATGCTCGACGAGATCTCTGACCTGTCGCTGGGCCAGATCGTCGAATCGAACGATGCCCAGATGGAAGCTCCAGTCGCAGCAGGCGCCGGCCTTCGCGAGTTCACTCCACTGCCCGTAGGCGGCGGCGGGTTCGTCATCGGGCCCGGGGCAGATCATCTCGATGATCGAGGTCGTTCCACCGGCCAGGGCGGCCTTGGTGGCGGATTCATGATCGTCGATGGCGTTGGTGCCCATGAACGGCAGGTGTATGTGAACATGTGGATCGATGAAACCCGGGAAGACGTATCTGTTTCGGGCATCGATGATCTGGGTGTCATCGGGGAGCGTCGACGGGTCGATGTTCTCCTCGATCCGGGTGATGGTCTCCGAATCGGCATAGACATCGACCATTCGGTCCTCGCTCGAGGTTATCACACGGCCATTCTTGATCAGGATCGACATGGGTCATCCACCTCGAGAGTCTGAGATTCGCTCATAGCTCTCCGGTCGTCGATCGCGATAGAACTGCCATGTGTTCCGCACTTCCTGAATGAGGTCGAGATCGAGGTCCGCGACGATCACCTCATCCTGATCACGACTGCCTTCGGTGATGATCTGCCCGCGTGGATCGCAGAAGTAGCTCTGGCCGTAGAACTCGCCGATGTTCCACGGTGCCTCGGTTCCCACCCTGTTGATCGCTCCGAGGTAGTACTGATTGGCCACGGCATGGGCAGGCTGTTCGAGCTTCCAGAGATACTCGCTGAGGCCGGCGACGGTGGCGGAGGGGTTGAAGACGATCTCGGCGCCGTTGAGACCCAGTTCGCGAGCACCCTCCGGGAAGTGACGGTCGTAGCAGATGTAGATGCCGATCTTTCCTGCGCTGGTATCGAAGACGGGATAGCCCAGATTGCCCGGCTTGAAGTAGAACTTCTCCCAGAAGCCCGGATTGCAGTGGGGCAGATGATGCTTGCGATACTTGCCCAGGAACGTGCCGTGTTCGTCGATCACGGCTGCCGTGTTGTAGTAGACGCCGGTGAGGTCCTCTTCGTAGACCGGGACGATCATGATCATCCCATGCTTCCTGGCCTGTTCCTGCATCAGCTTGATCGTGGGCCCGTCTGGAACACGTTCGGCCATCTGATACCAGTGGACATTCTGCTCCGCACAGAAGTAGGGGCCGTAGAAGAGTTCCTGGAGGCAGCAGATCTGCGCGCCGCGGGTGGCGGCCTCCTCGATCAGTCCCATGTGCTTGTCGATCATGGTCTGCTTGATCGTGTCCGGATCAGTGGCGTCGATGGACGGCATGGAGGCCTGGATGAGGGCGGCTCTGGTGATTCTGGACATGCTGGCGATCTCTCAATGGTTGAATCGAAGGGGGGATTCTACTCCACTGGAAGCGTTCAAGCGTCACCTTGGAACAGGAGTTCCGTCGTCGAGGCCTGTGCATGGGTATGCTGACGTCCTCGAAGGAGTTTTCGAAATGGTCCAGTCCAATCAGAAGCCGGATTCCGGTCACGAGATGCCGCCCATGGGTGGCGGTGCGATGTCATGGGGTCTCGTGGCCTTCTTCGTCATTCCATTGATTCTGATGATCATGGTCTTCGCGATTCCGATGTGCTCGCCATCCCCCGAATTCGATGGGACGGCCCCCCTGTATTCACCCGCTCCGGAAAGAGACAAGTCTCCATGATTTCATCATTGCGTTCGCTTCTCCTGATCAGTTTCATTGTTCCCTGTCTCGCCTGGCATGATGGCGATCATGCGCCTTCCGGTGAAGTGAACCCGGCATCGGGTGTGGCCGATCCGGTTGAGATCGCCGGTATCGAGTATTCGGTCGAGCCTTCATGGGGACACAAGGGACTCGAGCTTCCCATCGGCAATACCCATGGCGGTATCGTCGTCGATCCAGCCGGTCGGGTGTACTACAACACGGATACGCAACGATCCATCATGGTTCATGAGGGTGACGGCACATTCGTGACCTCTCTTGCGAATCGATATCCCGGTATCCACGACATGATCCTGCGGGTCGAGAACGGCACGCCCTACATCTATGCGGCTCATCTGCAAGGCAAGCAGGCGTTGAAGCTGCGTCTTGATGGCACGCTTGTGTGGGCACTGGGTGTTCCGATGGAATCGGGCAAGTACGACGATGATCCCAATGCCTACAACCCGACGGCGATCGCCGTCGGGCCTGATGGTCGAATCTACGTCGCCGATGGCTACGGTCGGCAGTGGGTCCACGTCTTCGGTTCGGATCTCGCGTACCAGTCGAGTTTCGGTGGTCGAGGCAGCGAGCCGGGCCAGTTCCAGACCTGTCATGGCATGGTCGTGGACACGCGTGGTGAAACGCCCATGCTCATCGTGTGTGACCGTGAGAATCGACGTCTCCAGCGTTTCTCGATGGATGGCAGGATTGTCGATGTGCCGGTGAAGGATCTCCGGCGTCCATGTGCATTGAGCATCTTCGAGGGCGCTCCAGGCAAGGCCGATGATCGAGTGGCCATCGCCGAACTGGAAGGCAGGGTGACCTTGCTGGATGGTGATATGTCCGTGATCGGTCATCTGGGCGACAATCCCGATCGATCGCAGTGGGCCAACAATCCCGTGCCGCGAGATCAGTGGATCGAAGGCGTCTTCACGGCGCCACATGGTGTGTGCTTCGATGCCGATGGCAACATCTACGTGATGGACTGGAACTCGGCTGGTCGAATGACTCGAATGAATGCGGCTCTTCAGTAGAGTCCGGGCCGTCGAGCGATCACTCCGATGTCGGTGCGGCCATCTCGCGGATGGCATCCCGACATGGTCTCATCGATTCGATCCCGAGCGTCTCCCGTGAGATCTGGCCATCGAACCGAAAGCAGCGCCGGGTGAGCTTGATGCCGGTGACCGTCGCCATGGGGACGGTCCCGTTGCGTCGAACCCGGCAGACGGCTTCCTCCAGATACGCAAAGCCCAGTGCGAGCGAATAGGGGACTTTGAATCGAGGCGGTCGTCGATCGTGGACTTCGCCCAGGAAGTTCATCAGTTCCCGAATGCTCCAGTTCTCGTTCACGAGCAGATAGGCTTCACCGGAGTCACCTCGGTTGATGGCGGCGATGATTCCCCGGGCCACGTCGCGTACATCGATGAGATTGACGTCGCCGGGCATCCAGCCCTTGACGCGTCCTTCCCTGAAATCGTTCATCATTCGAGTGAGTGGTCCCTGCATCCGATCACCGGGGCCGATGGGCACGCTGGGCCGCACGATGACGACGTCCTGACCATTGTCGGCGGACTCGAAGGCGGCCTGTTCCGCCAGCCACTTGCTTCGGCAGTACGGGCCGATCATGTCGCGCAGCGTCGTCTTGACCGATTCGCTGATGACCTGGGTCTTCTTCCTGGGCGTCAGGATCGACTCGGTCGAGACGTAGATCGTGCGACGCACGTTCGCCGCGGCGGCGGCATCGAGGACATTTCTCGTGCCCTGATGGTTGACCGCCTCGAAATCGGCTGAACGGCGAGCCCACAGGTTCGGATTGGCCGCCAGATGGATGACCACGTCGCATCCCTTGGTGGATTCCATCACGGCGTCGCGATCTCGGATATCGACGCTTCGAATATCGCAGTCCTCGAGATGATCGACATCGGCACCGGGCAGTTCAATCACCCGTACGCGGCAGTCATGTTCCTGCAGGAGTGTGACGACATGGGAGCCGATGAAGCCGGCGCCTCCGGTGACCAGTACCGTTGATCCATCGAGGTTCACGAGGACATCTCCTTGAGATGATCCATGGTAGGCATCGCCCGATCGCGGGCAAGGCGATTGATCAGATCGCACGACTGGCGATTGAGCGGGCAGGGGAAGTCGCCTGCCAGATGAACCAGGTGTCCGTTGAAGTTCTCGACTTCGGTTCGGCCCGTCTGGATGTCCCCCGACATGGAGCAGTAGGTTCCACGGAGGCTCTTCGAGAAGGGCCCCGACATCAGCGTGCCCAGGAGCGGTGTCTTGAGGATGAGATTCACGGTATCGGGATGGAAGGGGCCGACGGTTCCCAGTTCGGTTCCAGAATGCTTGAGTATCCCGTAGTTCTCCCG
>DEYM01000033.1 GCA_002364555.1 Phycisphaerales bacterium UBA3158
CTGAAGCCGTGATCGACGAGGACCTGCTTGCGGGCACGGTCGCCGTTGTACATCGCCCTGATCTGGGGGATGGTCACATGGGACTCGTCGATGAAGACCAGCCAGTCGTTGATGTCGAAACCCGGGATGTGATGGAAGTAGTCCAGAAGCGTGAAGGGACGTGAGCCGGGTGGACGTCCCTCCAGATGCCTGGCGTAGTTCTCCACGCCTGGGCAGTAGCCCACTTCCGAGAGCATCTCCATGTCGTAGCGGGTTCTGGCCTGGAGTCTCTGGGACTCCAGGAGTTTGCCTTCCTTCTTGAGCTGGGCCACTCGCCTTGAGCATTCGGCCTTGATGTCGCCAAGGGCGCCCTCGAGCTGATCCTCCGGAAGCACGTAGTGAACGGCTGGAAAGATGAAGATCTTGTCTTCCTGGGCAAGCGTTTCGCCTGAGACGGGATGGATCAGTTCGATCTGCTCGACATCGTCGCCGAAGAATTCGATCCGGACGGCGAACTGTTCATAGGCCGGGAAGATCTCGATCACGTCGCCTCGAACGCGGTACTGGCCACGCTTGAATTCGATCTCGTTGCGGTTGTACTGCATGTCGGTCAATGCCAGCAGAAGCTCGCGTCGATCGATCTCCTGATCCTTCTGGATCGCCACGACCTTGTTGCGATAGTTCTGGGGCGAGCCCAGTCCGAACAGGCAGCTCACCGAGGACACGATGATCGTATCCCCTCTGGAAAGCAGGTTGCTGGTGGCCGACAGTCTCAGGCGGTCGAGATCGTCGTTTCTGGCGGCATCCTTCTCGATGTAGATGTCACGCTGGGGGATGTAGGCTTCAGGCTGGTAGTAGTCGTAGTAGCTGACGAAATAGCTCACGGCGTTATTCGGGAAGAGTCCCTTCATCTCCTCGTAGAGCTGTGCGGCAAGCGTCTTGTTGTGGCTGATGAGCAGCGATGGCCGGCCGGTCCGCCTGATGACATTGGCCATCGTGAAGGTCTTGCCGGTTCCGGTTGCGCCCAGAAGCACCTGATGCCTGTTGCCCGATTCGATGGAGCGAGTGAGCGCCTCGATAGCTTCCGGTTGATCGCCGGTGGGCGTGAAGTCACTGACGATCTTGAAATCGGATTCCATGGAGAGGGCCCTGGTCTGGCATTGCCCCGAGCGATCAGGTGAGTGGATATCGCTCGTCGTAGGTGGCCTGATCCATGAGCGTCTCCGGTGGAGAGGCGTCACCGACCTTCAACTTGACGAGCCATCCCTGACCGTAGGGATCTGAATTGAGCAGTGAGGGATCATCGGCGGCAGCGGCATTCACATCCGCCACATCACCGCTGAAGGGGCAGAAGACGTCACTGGTCGTCTTGACGGATTCCACCTCTCCGATCGAATCACCGGAATTGATGGAAGTGCCCGAGGGCTGCATCTCCACGTAGGTGATATCGGTCAGCTCGTTGGCGGCATACTGGGTGATACCGATGGTGATCGTGTCACCTTCGACTTGGTACCACTCGTGGCTTTCTGAATACAGGCGATCGGATGGGCTGCTCATGGGTCTATTTTCCTGTCAGTTGATCTGGCATGGTAGCAGGGCAGGAGAGGAGGTTCAGGCAGCGAGGAGGGTATCGATCCGGTAGACTCCATGGACCATCATGACACTCCTCCTGACCCTATCAACATCCTCGCTCATCGGACTCTTCGAACAGCCTGAAAAGGGTCCGGATTCGCTTCTGGATGTTCCTCGATTCGCCATGGAGCATCTGCAGTTGAGAGGGCTCTATCTGGAGGCCTCCAGCCTCTCGGGCTGGTCGATCAAGGAACTCGATCGACTTCGGGATCGGGCTGACAAGGCAGGGTGTCCATGCCTCGTGCTCGCCGATGACGAACTGCTCGATCTCGCTTCCACGGATGAGGATATCGCCCAGCAGGCGGTCGATCGCATCGAGCGACTTGCCATGGCAGCCAATCGGCTCGGATGCAATTCGATCGCCATCCAGTGCGCCGATGTGGATGGTGAAGAGGGCATCGAGCGAGCCACCGCCGTGCTGCGAGGAATGATGGCCAGCATCGAAAGGCTGGAACTCAATCTACTCCTGCGTCCGACCACCGGACTGCTGGCCACTCCGGATGGGCTGACCGATCTGGTCAAGCGTGTCGGGGGATTCCGAATCGGTGTTCTACCCACCTACGGGATCGGATCCGATCTCGAGTCGGAAATCGAACATCTGCGGAAACTGGCGCCATACGCCGGCGCGATGATCTTCCAGGTTCAGGCCTATCGCGGAAAGGCCGGTCACAAGGGGATCGATCTGGTCTCCGGTATCCAGACACTCAAGAAGGTCGGCTACGCGAGTACGGTCGCCATCGAATACGTCGGCAAGGACCCACTCAAGGATGTCGACAAGGCCCGTGAAGAACTCCAGGCTGCCATCGAGGCCGAGTGATGGCCAGCTCATCCTGCATCATCACGATCGATGGTCCGGCCGGTACAGGCAAGAGCAGCGTGGCGAGACTTCTGTCGCAGCGACTGGGCATGGATTGTCTCGATACCGGATCGCTCTATCGAGCGGTATCCCTTCTGGCCCTTGAAAGCGGAACCGATCCGGAGGATGGACCTGCGTTGGCAATCCTGGCCAGAGAGGTGAATCTCCATTTCGACTGGTCTCAGGATCCGCCTGCGATGCAGATAGGGGATCGTGACGTCTCCTCCAGGATTCGTGATCTCGATGTCAGCACCATGGTCAGCCCGGTGGCCAGTCAGCCGGAACTCAGAGCCGTTCTCAACGAAGCCCAGCGGATGGTCGCCCAGCGTCGTCCTCGACTCGTGACGGAAGGACGTGATCAGGGATCGGTCGTCTTTCCCGATGCGGATGTACGTTTCTTCCTTGATGCAGACGAGGAAGTTCGAGCACAACGGCGTTCGCTCCAGATGTCCCGGGGCGGTGCGAAGGTGGATAAGGACGCGATACGATCGGACATTCGCCGCCGCGACAAGTCCGATCGATCAAGGCAAGCGGCTCCACTGGTCCAGCCGGAAGGTTCCATCCTGATAGACAGCACCAGCCTGACCCTTGATGAAGTGGTCGATCGAATGGCCGAAGAGATCGATCGAATCACTGGCAGGGTGTGGGAAAACTCATGAACGGGTACATCCCCTGGTATCGCTTCAAGAAGAGAAACAAGAGGCGAAGCCGCCTCGACATGTTCATCTACTGGACGCTTGTCCCATGGGGATTGATGATTCCCCTGAAGCTCATCTACCGACACAGGATGATTCGCAGAGACCATCTGCCCAAGACAGGTGGCGCACTGGTCGTCTGCAATCACCAGACGATGTTCGATGGGATGATCGGTGGAATCATGCTCAACGAGCGTGGAGGACGTCCGTTCGCCAGAAAGACGTTGAAATCCGATTCGCGTCTGCTGGGCTGGTTCATCTCGAAGTACGAGACGATCTTCGTCGATCTCGAGGATCCCGGGCCGTCAAGTCTGAAGGAAGCCGTCAAGGAACTCAGGGACGAGGGCATCGTGATGCTGTTTCCCGAGGGCACGCGTTGCACGAAGGGACCGGTACAGCCACTGCAGCCTGGTGTCTGGCTCCTGATCCGCCGGGGCGGCGCGCCGATCGTTCCCATGGCGGTCGACGGCGTACTCGACGTCATGCCGCCCGAAGGTGGCTTGAAGTTCAAGGGACGGGTCGCCGTCATGATGGCGGAACCGATTCCATCGGAGCAGCTGATCGAGATGGGACGCGACAAGGCGCTGGCCCATCTGCGGCTGGTGATGGACGATCTCCGAATGGAACTGAGACGTGATCTGAGATCCCGTTCCAATGGGCGATGGCCCAGCAAGGGCACGGGGGACCAGTCCCTTCGTGAGCTGGAAGAGGGGTCGGTCTCGACGCCGGCCTCGAATGGAGACTGATCGGTGGAAGCCTGGGACATCCTGGGTGATGTCGTCTTGCTGCTCGCCGCAGCAGCCATGGTCGGCATGCTCTTCGAGCGACTGGGTGCCAGCAGCATCATCGGTTGCATGGTGGCGGGCATGCTCGTCGGCCCGGGAGCCTTCGGCTGGATCAGCAGCGAACCCAAGGACATCGAGCATATCGCCGAAATCGGTGTTGCCCTGCTTCTGTTCACGATCGGTCTCGAGATCTCAAGAAGCAAGTTGAGGACCTTTGGTGGCAGAGGCCTCGGAGCCGGCATCCTCCAGGTGGCGATCACCTTGTTCGTCGGCGCTCTGATCACCAAGCTATTCGGCTTGTCCTGGGCATCATCACTCGCCGTGGGCGCCATCATCACATTGAGCAGTACGGCAGCCGTTGCCAGAGTCCTGACCGAGCGATCCGAGATTGATGCACAGCATGGCAGACTGTCACTGGCGGTTCTGATCGTTCAGGATGTCGCCCTTGTTCCACTGCTGCTGATGGTCACGTTCCTAGGGGACGCCTCCGATTTCAACGAGGTCATCGGCGAAGTCGGTCAGGCGGCCGGTCGAATCGTGGTCTACACGATCGTTCTGTTCGCAGCGGGAATCCTGCTGATTCCCCGACTCTTCAAATCATCGGCGGCCACGGGCAATCGTGATCTCCCCGTGGTTCTGGCGGTCGTGACCTGCCTGCTCGCCACCTGGATCTCATGGCGGTTGGGACTCTCTCCCGCGCTGGGCGCCTTCGTCGCCGGACTCGTGCTGGCGGATTCCGCCTTTGCAAGACAGATTCGATCCGATGTCTCGACGCTCAAGGCGGTGTTCCTCACGCTGTTCTTCGCTTCCATCGGAATGCTGGCGGACCTTCCATGGCTTCTGGAGGGATGGCATCTTCCACTGGTGCTTGGCGTATCCGTTGGAATCATCGCCTTCAAGGCGGCCATCGCGGCGATCGTGATCCGATTCACCGGGGGGACCTTGTCCATTGCCGTTGCCGTTGGGGCGTGCCTTGCGCAGATGGGCGAGTTCTCATTCGTTCTGGGTGCCGTTGCCAGAGGCAATGGTCTTCTGGATACCTTCACGTTCCAGGTGCTCACCTCGTCCTCTCTCATCACGTTGATGCTGGTACCACTGCTGGCTGGTCGAGCTCGCTCGATCGTGAAGTTCATCGAACGGCTGCAATTCGGCAGTGTGGCGACATCTCGTGGTGACGTCGGTGTCGGTCTTTCCGGTCACACCATCGTCATCGGTGCCGGACCGGCAGGACGATCCGTTCTGAAGGATCTCGTGGAGCACAATGTCGACACGGTCGTGATCGAAGCCAATCCCGCGACCGTTCAGCTGGTGGGCAGACTGGGGATGCATGCGGTTCTCGGAAATGCGGCCAGACCGGAGATTCTCAAGGAAGCGGGAATCGACCATGCCCGGATCGTCGTCATCACCGTGCCGGATCCCGGAGCGGCGACCATGGTCATCGAACAGATCAGAAGTTCCGCAACGGATTGCCGGGTCATCGTTCGTTGCCGTTACAACATTCATGCGCCTCGATTGGAGGCGGCTGGCGCCGATCTCATCATTCATGAAGAGGACAAGGTCGGCGAGGCGATCGGATCGCTTGTGATCAAGGAACTGGAACTGGAAGACGGCTAGAGGCATCCGCCCGACGTCCGTCCTTGGACGTCACGGAGGACTCGACTTGATCTGTTCCATCTCAAGTTTCGTATTGGAGGGCATTACCGCCACAGCGTGTCAGGTGGAGGTGTCCATCGCCCGCGGGCAATTATCGGGAACGACGATCGTCGGATTGCCGGATACGGCCGTCCGGGAATCGATCGAACGAGTCAGGGCAGCCGTTCTCAACAGTGGGTATCAGTGGCCCGATGGTCATCTGACCATCAATCTGGCACCGGCCAATCTCAGAAAAGAAGGGCCGATGTACGACCTGCCGATCGCGATCGCGATCCTGATGGCAAGTCGAACGATACAGCCCTGCAGTTCGGTCAGGATCGACGAGATACTGATGGCCGGTGAACTGGCGCTTGATGGCAGCGTGCGAGGTATCCGTGGAACCGCCTCCATGGTTCTGCTGGGATATCGAAGTCGGATGCAGGCGATGCTCGTTCCCGAAAGCAACAGGATCGAGGCCTCGATCATCCAGAAGACATCCGTGCTGGCGGTTCATTCGCTTTCGGAAGTGGTGGGGTGGATCAATGGAGACAAGATGCTGCGTCAGGTCGAGGTCGACGACATCCAGCCCGAGACGGGCATGGAGGATTTCGTGTCCGTATTCGCCCAGGAATCCGTCAAGCGCGCCATGCTCATCGCCGCGGCGGGGTGGCACAACATGCTCATGCTCGGACCGCCTGGAACGGGCAAATCGATGCTGGCTCGATGCCTACCCGGAATACTTCCACCATTGACGGATCAGGAATTGATGGAAGTGATTCAGATTCGCTCATGCATCGGTTGGCCGGACGAGGAGGCGCTCTGCAGACGGCCACCCTTTCGCAGCCCTCATCACTCCTGTACGCCAGCGGCTGTGATCGGAGGGGGCAGTCATCCACGTCCGGGTGAAATCTCCCTCTCTCATCATGGGATTCTGTTTCTCGACGAA